>VGHV01000175.1 GCA_016868095.1 Betaproteobacteria bacterium | reverse complement strand
GCCTTGTATCTCTGAGCGACGCTGGTGCCCATCTCACATTTTTTAACGATGCCGGTTTTGGTTTACATTTATTAGGACATTGGGCTCGTGATCTTTCAGCAATGAGCCTTGAGCAAGCTGCCTATAAGCTGACGGCGCAGAGCGCGGCGATTTTCGGAATGTCCTCGCGAGGCTTGTTGCGCGAATCGTATGCAGCTGATCTGCTCTTGTTTGATCCTCAATGTGTGGGTCGAGGTCCTAAGCGTCGAGTTCATGACTTGCCTGGTGGTGCATCACGATTGCATACCGATGCGCTGGGCGTGCATGGTGTTTGGGTGAATGGTCATCAGGTTGCTGATTCGCAAGGCATGATCGAAGGAGCAAGGCTTGCAGGTCACCTAATGAGGAACTTCGACGCGCAGGCGGTTTTCAATATGCGCTAAACCTTCAGAATGGCAGTAACCTTAAGAGCAATTGGACCGTTTTATCGGGGTACTCCATGGGAAAGAGATGGCTGCCTTCGGTTTCGATGAAGTCGCCTTGGCAAAGACCCGCGAGCAACTTGCGGGTGCTTGCAAGACCCACCTGCCTTGCCTCAAATGATTGTCTGCCGCCTATATAAATAAGCGGGCATTTGATGGGGTGTGACTTAAAATAACGTTCTAAATGATCAGGGACTGTGTTATAGATTAAAGTTTCAATATCACGATCAAATACCAGGCTACGACACGGAAGCCCGTGTTGATCCTTCGATTCCTTGGTTCCAAAGTTCACATAGTCATCGAGTACCCTCGGATCCCAGTGCTTAAAGGCCCTCTTGTGCTCAAAGTGCAAACGGACCGCTGCCTGATCAGGCCATTGCCTTCTGCGCTTTCGACTCAGGCGGCCGGGTAGTAATGCCCCGACAAGCGAACTTCGCTTAACAAGCCTAAGACCTCGTGCCTTCCATCCACCGATGATGGGCGCATCCAAGACAATGACGCCGGCTATGGCCTGACTCTGAGACTCCCTTAAATGAGCTGCGCACATCATACTGAGATAGCCGCCTAAGGAGTGGCCAAGCAACCATGTAGCTTCGCCTCGGTCATTGTTCAACGCCGGGATGGAGGTTGCGAGTTGCTCCACAAGCTTGGGCCAGTTGCTGCTTACTGGAAAATGTGGATCATGACCGATGCATTCAATCGCATCGACGTGATGACCAGCCTCTCTTAATGCTTGAATAATGAGTCGATAAGTCGAGGCCGGAAATCCATTGGCATGCGAAAAGATAATGCGACTCACACCAGGCTCAGCGAACTTCTTCGCCTGCTCCTTGAATCGGCCCGGTCGTTCTTATTCAACGCAACAGCCATAAGGATAGCCCTAAAAGTAGGCCCATCATGCTCATGGGTAAGGCGGTGTAACTAAGACTTGAGATGAGACCAAAACTCGAAGGCATGATGAGGTTGATTCCATTTAAGGCCATTGATCGGAGGCCGAGGGCTTGGCCTTGGCGACCTTCAGGCGTGACTTGGTGAATCGACGCTAACAGCATGGGCTGAACAGAGCCCAAACTCATACCCAAGCAGGCGGATCCGATCAGCATCATCTGAAAACCTTCAAGCCATGGGTAGGCAAAAAATCCAATCATTGCAAGTGACACAGCGATCCTCATCGAAGTTCGCTCTTTGAATCGCTCGGCCCAACGCACGATGATCACGCGTATGACAATGCTCGCAGCTGAGAAGACGCCAAGTAAAGCACCAATCTGAGTGGCGGTCAGACTTTGTGCGTGGCCTATGACAGGCACCACAAAGAGATGCGCATCCCAACTCGATATCGTAACTAGATTTAATAGCAACATGCGCCTGTATGCGTGGATGCGAAGCAGTCCGATTGCATCGCGCAGCGACGAGCGATGGGCTGATCCTTTGATCGTCTCATGGGGTACTTTTGCAGCAACATACCATGCCGATGCGGGAATGATCGATCCGATGATGAGTGTTGCGACAAATCCGAAGTGATCGAGCAGCATACCGCTCATGACTGGTGCAAAGGCATTCGACACTGCAGGTGCGATTGCAGCCCAGCTGAAGACTCGTTTTAGATTGGCCCCCTGATCGCTTAGTCGCCCAGCTGCCCTTTGAACAGCGATGGCGCCAATTGATGAGGCGCTGCCTGTTAGAAGGCATCCCAAGGCAATCGTCGTCAGGCTTGGGTAGATCGCAGGCGTGATGCCTCCTAGAACAGCTAAGATAATCGCAATACGCATAGGGCGATGAAATCCATAGCGATCACTTAGTCCACCCGCCCACCAGGCAAGTAGCATCGGTCCAGCCGAGAATAGACTCAGCAATAGTCCAACCGACCACTCACCATAGCCAGAATCCAAAACCCAAAGGCTTGATGCAATGCGGGAGATGGCCATACTTGCATGCAAACAAATCATGCCGATAAGCAAAAGTCGCAACGTTTTCGCTTGATTCCGTTCTATGATTGTTTGTTCTTGGAGAAGCGTCACTTCGGAGGTCGTCGATGGGGTCTAGTCAAGTCTTAGATGAGTATTATCCGCGCAACTTTGCCATGCACCCGCCCGCTTACGATCCGAAATACAAAACAAGCGTACTTCGATCACCGCGGCAAGCGCCTATCTCAATTGATCCAACACTTACCGAAGTATCAGGACCTCAATTGTCGAGCCTTGAATTGTCACCGCTCGATCATGACCTCATCTTAAACCATGCGCAGGGCGGCTTACCCATCGGGGAGCGTATCGTTGTGCATGGTTACATCTTAGATGAGCATGCAAGGCCCGTTCCGAATGCCTTGATCGAGATCTGGCAGGCCAACGCCGGTGGACGTTATCGTCATGCTAACGATCGGTACTTGGCCCCTCTGGATCCAAATTTCGGTGGCTGCGGACGCACTCGAAGTGATCACAACGGTTATTACTTTTTCCGTACGATTCGACCAGGGCCGTATCCGTGGCGAAATCGAATGAACGACTGGCGCCCAGCCCATATTCATTTCGCGCTAAGCGGCAAGGCATGGTGCCAGCGATTAATTACACAAATGTATTTCGAAGGCGATCCTTTGATTCAACGTGATGCAATTCTTGGAACTGTCTCTGAGCCCGATGCTTTGCAGCAATTAGTGGCTCGATTAGATATCCATGCAGCTGTTCCCTTCGACTCGCTCGCATACCGATTTGATATGGTACTGAGGGCAAGTCGTGAAACATTGTTCGAATCAAGATTACCGGAGAGCTAACGCCATGCTGCCCCGATTTGAAAGTGCTTCGCAGACTGCTGGACCATTCGTGCACATTGGGCTTGTGCCTGAGCGCGCAGGTATCGCCCAAAAACCGACCGTATCAAACAATTTGTGTGCTCATGGTACACCGCAGGGTGCAAGCGAGATTGAAGTGAGCGGGCAGGTGCTCGATGGCAGTGGTTCTCCAATCTACGATGCGGTGGTTGAACTTTGGCAAGCGGATCATCGCGGCAGTTATCAAAAATCAGCGGGTTCAGACTTTCTCGGTTGGGGCCGCAGCGCCATTGACCCGGAGAGCGCAAGTTTTACTTTCCGCACCATCAAGCCAGGACCGGTAGCCTGTCTTGGCTCTGCCGCGATGGCACCACACCTAGCCTTATGGGTTGTCGCCCGCGGCATCAATATCGGATTGCATACACGCATGTATTTCCCCGAAGACGACGCGTTGCATCAGTCCGATCCGGTATTAAATACGATCGAGATCAAGAAGAGGCGATCCACACTGATAGCGAATTTGCTGGAGTCAAATGGAAGCCCGTTAAAAAAATATCAATTTAATATCGTTATTCAAGGCGATATGGAAACTGTTTTCTTTGACATCTAACGACTATGCACCAACGCGTTCAAGTTGCCATTATTGGCGCCGGTCCATCAGGTCTTTTGCTTGGTGCTTTGCTTGATCGAGCAGGCATCGACCATGTGCTGATTGAAAGACAATCGCCAGAATATGTGTTGTCGAGGATAAGGGCAGGCGTTCTCGAACAGGGCACGGTCGATGTGCTTGATCAACTTGGTTTATCAATCCGATTGCATCGTGAAGGGCTTGTTCATCATGGCTTTGACTTATTGTTTGAAGGCAAGCGACATCGAATTGATCTACAGGCGCTGACTAGAGGTAAGCAAGTCGTAGTCTACGGTCAAACTGAGGTCACCAAAGACTTAATGGATGATCGTGCAAGCAAAGGCTTAAGTAGTTATTACGAGGTCGAAGGCTTGAGCATTCAAGGACTTGATGCGGACCAGGTTGAGATTAATGCGATCTATCAAGGCGCACCGCTTCGGATCCATGCCGACCTTGTTGCTGGATGCGACGGGTTTCATGGCCTTTGTCGCAAGCTCATTCCCGAATCTGTCTTAAGGACCTACGAAAAGGTATACCCATTTGGGTGGCTTGGCGTCCTTGCTGATGTAAAGCCGGTTAGCGATGAGCTCATCTATGTCAACAGCCCAAAAGGTTTTGCGCTTTGTTCGATGCGAAGCACGACACGCTCGCGATATTATTTACAAGTGCCCGCTAACGAAGATATCACTGCCTGGAGCGATGACCGTTTTTGGTCCGTGTTGAGCGATAGACTCGATCCTCAAGCTGCTAAAGAGCTTATGACAGGCCCATCCATCGAAAAAAGCATTGCGCCTTTGCGAAGCTTTGTCGCCGAGCCGATGCGTTGGGGTCGCCTCCTACTTGCAGGCGATGCTGCACACATCGTACCGCCAACGGGCGCAAAGGGCTTAAATCTTGCGGTGAGTGATGTTCGCTATCTAGCCGAGGCTTTGACTGCCTGGTTTAAAGATCATCACGATAAACATTTAGATCGATATTCGCAGCGATGTCTAAAGCGTGTTTGGCGTGCTGAGCGCTTTTCATGGTGGTTTACAAGCTTAATGCATCGATTCGCTGATGATGCAGATTTCGAACAAAAGATCCAGGAGGCAGAGTTGGACTATCTTGTACGTAGCCAAGCCGCTTCGAGCGCGTTGGCTGAGAATTATGTCGGCTTGCCGATGGAGTGGTCATGAGCAAGAAGCCTCGTATTGCGGTTGTAGGAGCGGGTATTGGGGGACTCACGCTCGCCTTGTTGCTTCAACGCGCCGCATTTACCGTGCAGATTTTTGAAGCGGTTGAGTCGATTCGGCCACTCGGTGTAGGGATCAATGTCCAACCCTCCGCGGTTGCCGAGTTGCTTGCGCTTGGTTTGTTGGAGGACTTGGATCGCATCGGTGTGCGGACTCAAGAAGTAGCGTACTTTAATCCCCAAGGCCAAAAAGTGTGGGTGGAAGCCCGGGGGCGCTTTGCAGGCTATCCAGTCCCGCAATACTCGATTCATCGAGGTGAGTTGCAGGTTTTACTTTTAAGAGCGGTGCAACATAGGCTTGGCGTGAGCGCCGTGAGGTTGGGTCACCGTGTGCTAGAAATCGATACGGATTCAACTACGATCAAGGTCCAACACGGTGCGCATATCTATCAGGAAAATCCCGATATCATCATTGGCGCAGACGGCATTCACTCAATATTGCGCAAACAACTCTACCCTGA
>VGHV01000174.1 GCA_016868095.1 Betaproteobacteria bacterium | reverse complement strand
GACTTCAGCATATTTCAAGGTTTGTAACGAAATTGCGCCGCCAAGCCTTGTTTTTAGAATTTGAGCAGCATCAACGTGCGACAAATAATGTTGATGGCCACCTCGGGCATGATCTGCGTGGGCATGGGTAATTACCGCACGCTCAACAGGTCGCCACGGATCGATATAAAAATCACCCGCAGGGCAATAAAGTCCCTCGGGCCGTCGTTCAACAAGCGGCGCCATCACGAGGCTGGCCCAAGCCAGTCTCCAAGACGAGATCAGCAAGTACAGGCGAATGATCCGAAAGCTTAGCCCATGCTCTGCCCTTGAGCACGCGGGTTTGTTCCACACGAAAGCCCCGCTGGTAAATTCGATCCATCCTGAGCCAGGGCAACCAGGCTGGGAAGGTGCGCGCTGCCTTGAATCCTTTCTCAGACGGATGCTTAGCGATCTGCTGATGAACTTCGGCAAGTGCGTTAGGTTCACATAAGGGTTGATGCAAGCGATTGTTCCAATCATTGAAATCACCCGCAATGATGAGCGGCGATCCGGCGGGTACCACCGACTGCACCCACTCAATTAGCGCCTTGACCTGGCGCTGCCTGCCCGCGGCAAGCAAGCCAAAGTGGACTACAAAGCAATGCAATAGGGGCTGCCCTCGCGTCTTGCCAAGCGGCAAACTAATTTGTACGTGCAAGGCCCCGCGTTTTTCCAGCACATGATCCGACATATCGCGATGCTCGCTAGCAATGATCGGAAATCGCGACAAGATTGCGTTGCCGTGGTGTCCATGCAAATAAACGGCACTTTTCCCGTAGGCGTGGTAGTAAGCACCGCTGCCAAGGCTTTGAGCCAAAAACTCATGCTGGGCATGAGTTGGCCAGTGCTCGAGCTGCTTGGCATGCCTTTGATGCTCGCCCTGAACCTCTTGTAAAAACAAAAGATCACGGTGCCATAATTGCATGGCCTGACGCAACTCATGAATCTTGCTTGCAGGGCGCACAGACCAGGGTGCACGCATCACACCTTTATGAATATTATAAGTTGCAACCCGCAGCTTCACTGCGATGGTCAATAAGCACAGTTAAACACTAGCGACCTAGACGATGCTGCAATTGCTCGATCGCTTCGACATTACTTGCCGAGAAACAGCGCCTTGCTGCTCGTTCGTGATCGAGCCACTCGTAGCGCAAATGTTCGCGCGGGGAAATCACAACCGCTGTACTTTCTGGCACACAACATGAAAACACATGTTCGGTATTGTGGGTAACCCCAGGTTCATAGCGATGTCGCCACATGGGATAGATTTCATACCGATTTTGCTGCTCCCAGTCGACAAGCGCATGGCGATCAAGCTCGATACCTGTTTCCTCTTTGACTTCACGCAAGCACGTCTGCCAAAGCGGCTCACCCCACTGATCTTTGCTACCGGTCACTGACTGCCAATACCCTGGTCGATCGGCACGTTCGAGCAACAAGACCTTAAGGCTTGGCGTGTGAACAATAACAAGTACCGACTCAGGGATTTTATGCGGCATGTGCCCTCAACCGAATGTGAAGTTCGCGTAGTTGCTTATCGTCGACCTCACTCGGCGCATCGGTCAATAAGCACTGGGCGCGCTGGGTCTTCGGGAAAGCAATCACATCGCGAATTGATTCTGCCCCTGACATCATGGTCACGATCCGGTCAAGGCCAAAGGCAATACCGCCATGAGGTGGCGCGCCATATTGCAAGGCATCAAGCAAGAAGCCAAATTTGGCGCGAGCCTCTTCAGCACCGATATTTAGTGCGCGAAATACTTTGGACTGCACAGCTTCGCGGTGAATTCGTACCGAACCACCGCCAATCTCCCAGCCATTTAAGACCATGTCATAGGCCATGGCCAGCGCGAGCCCTGGGTCAGTGGCCAAGTAATCCTCGTGCCCGTCTTTGGGAGCCGTAAATGGGTGGTGGCAAGCGCTCCATCGCTGGGCTTGATCGTCGTATTCAAACATCGGGAAATCGACTACCCAAAGTGGACGCCAATCATCTTCAAAGAGCTGATTGGCCTTGGCAAAATCGGAATGACCAATTTTCACCCGCAAAGCGCCGAGGGCATCGTTAACCACCTTGGCTTTGTCAGCCCCGAAAAACAAGATATCGCCGTTTGCTGCATGACTGCGCGCGAGCAAAGCGTCAATTGCAGCGTCATGGAGATTTTTCACAATCGGTGATTGCAAGCCTTCGCGACCTTTGCTGAGATCATTGACCTTGATCCAGGCAAGTCCCTTGGCGCCATAAATCGATACAAATTGCGTATAGGTATCGATCTCGGATCGGCTGATCGTCGCCCCCCCTGGGATGCGCAAAGCGATAACACGACCATCGCTCAATTGGGCAGCATCGCTAAATACCTTAAACGATACATCTTTCATCACATCGGTAAGCTCAGTAAACTCTAGCTTCACACGTAAATCGGGTTTGTCAGAACCAAAGCGCCGCATCGCCTCTTGATAGCTCATAACCGGGAAGGGATTTGGCAGATCAACTGCGATCGCCTCTTTAAAGACCGACCGGATCATGCTCTCAAAACAATCACGAATCTCTTGTTCGCCCAGAAACGAGGTCTCACAATCGATTTGGGTGAATTCAGGCTGACGATCTGCTCTTAAATCTTCATCACGAAAACACTTGGTGATTTGGTAGTAGCGGTCAAAACCCGAGACCATCAATAGCTGCTTAAAGAGTTGGGGCGACTGAGGAAGCGCGAAAAATTCGCCGGCATTAACGCGCGAGGGCACCAGATAATCGCGCGCTCCTTCGGGCGTGCTTTTGGTGAGCATGGGCGTTTCGATGTCGACAAATCCTTGTGCATCGAGATAACGACGCACTGCCATCGCAACCCTGTAGCGAAGCATTAGATTTTGTTGCATGGCAGGGCGACGCAAATCCAATACGCGGTGAGTGAGCCTTGTGGTTTCTGACAAGTTCTCGTCGTCAAGCTGAAAGGGAGGTGTGACCGAGGCATTTAAGATCTCAAGCTCATGGCAGAGCACCTCGATTTCTCCGCTACGCAAACTCGCATTTTCAGTACCAGCGGGTCTGCGCCTGACTTTGCCCTTAATTTGAATACAAAATTCATTGCGGATGCGCTCGGCAGTTGCAAACATGTCGGGCCGATCAGGATCGCAAACAATTTGCGCCAGGCCTTCACGATCGCGCAAATCGATAAAGATGACCCCACCGTGATCACGGCGGCGATGAACCCATCCAAAAAGTGTTACGAGCTGATCAAGGTGATCAGTACAAACCAGACCGGTATAACAAGTACGCATACAAATCGTCCTAAGAATCAACTTTCCTTGGCCACAAGCTCCGTCGTGGTCCAATTCGACGGTGCGACCACGCCCATCGAAACCACGTACTTCAGCGCTTCATCCACGCTCATATCTAATTCGATCACCTCGTGCCTGTCCATGACCAGGAAAAAACCTGAAGTAGGGTTGGGTGTTGTCGGCACATAAACCGAGATCATATTGTCATGCAGGTGCGACTCGAGTTCGGCCGAAGGCCTACCGGTTTGGAAGGCAATCGTCCAAACACCCATCCTTGGGTATTGCACGAGCAAGGCCTTGCGAAACGCCTGCCCGGTATCGGAAAAGACTGTGTCACTGACCTGCTTGACCGCTGAATAAATCGATCGAACCACTGGGATTCGATGCAGTAGCGCTTCCCAAACCTTGACGATGCGCGCCCCCAGGAAGTTGGCGGCAAGCACACCGGTGACCAAAATAATGACAAGCGCGAAAACCGCCCCGGCACCATGGATCGAAACACCAAAGAGTCCTTGCGGCTGCAATTGGGGCGGCAGCAAGTCGATGGTGCGATCAAGGGTGCCAACCACCAACTCGATGATCCAGATGGTGATGATCAAGGGCAACCACACCAAGAGTCCGGCAATAAAGTATTTCTTGAGCATACGATGCCCTTATTCCGAAACCCTTGGCGAGCCTTAAGCTGGCCTCAGGTTGTTGTGGCGGTTGAAGTAGACGCGGTCGATGTTGTTGCCGAGGAAGTCTTGCTGCCAGCAGAGGAAGCCGCACTGCTATCGGTCGATGACGCTGTGGCGGGCTTGTCGGCGGCGGCTGACTCGGTTTTTGCCTTGTTATCGCTCGCATCAGACTTGTTAGAGGCCTCGCCACCCTCTGAGGTGGCTGGGGCTTTATCGTCGGATGACTTCTCAGCGGCCTTTTTCTGGCCACCGTCACGAAAATCGGTAACGTACCAGCCAGAACCTTTGAGCTGAAAGGCTGGCGCCGTCAATTGCTTAGAAAAGGCTTCAGCCGCGCAGGCTGGGCAATGGGTGAGTGGTGCGTCTGAGAACTTTTGAATCACATCTTTCTCAAAGCCGCAGGCAGCACACTTGTAGGCGTAGATGGGCATAACAGTAGGCGGTTGGCTTGTTGAGCGTTTCCGGGACCAAACCCGGTGCTTATCCTGGCTTTTTCACCAGGTAACCGTGTATTATACAAAGCAAAAGCCTGCAAGAGCATGTGAACCCTCTTGCAGGCTAGGCTAAAAGACAAGTCGTCGTTAGCGTTGCTCAAAAGGGAATATCGTCATCGATTTCCGAGAGACTTGTTGCTGGCTTACGCTGCGATGCGGATCCCGAGGACTGGCCAGCATGTGAAGCGCCGTAAGCATCGTCTGACGAGGCCATGCCTGAACCCGTGTCACGGTTACCAAGCATTTGCATTTGGTCTGCGACGATCTCCGTGGTGTAACGCTCAACGCCCTCCTTATCCTGCCACTTTCGGGTTTTCAGACGACCCTCAACATAAACAGAGCGACCCTTTTTCAAGTACTCGCCTGCAATTTCTGCGAGGCGCCCGTAAAACACCACCCGGTGCCATTCGGTTTCTTCCTTGCGCTCGCCGCTCGTTTTGTCTTTCCAGGACGAGGTGGTCGCAATCGACACATTGGTGATCGCAGCCCCATCAGGCGAATAGCGTGTTTCTGGGTCACGGCCAAGATTGCCGACCAGAATGACTTTATTAACAGATGCCATAGTGATTTCTCCAAAAGATTTCAACCAGAAACCTAAGCATCGCCGGATCAGGCGACGCGTCAGGGACTTGTGTGTAGGGGCGCGCTTGAAAAACCTTGCCTGCCTGTAAGCACAAGCAATACAAGAAGCAGGATCGCACAAAAGACAAAGACTGTTTGGGGCGATGCCATACCAGCAAGCCAACCGCCCACCGCCCCGCCTGCAAAAAGACCCAAGGATTGTGCGGTATTAAAGGCACCAAGTGCTGTGCCTCGCAAAGCCGGGTCTGCAAGCTTGGAGACCTGCGAAGGCAGGCTTGCCTCCAAGATGTTAAAACCGACGAAAAATAGCAATAAGACGGCCGCCGCGCTGCCAAGTGCGTAGGGCGCAGGCATCCACATCCACAGCGCGAGCCAGCAAGCTTGCACAAGCAAGAGCATGCCAAGGGCATGGCGCATGAGTTGATGCAAAGCAGCTTTTTGTTCGCTGCGCCGCAGCATAGGCATGGCAATAAGAAAGGAGGCAAAGACCACGGGCAGGTAAAGTCGCCAATGCTCGGCAAGGGCAAGATCAGC
>VGHV01000173.1 GCA_016868095.1 Betaproteobacteria bacterium | reverse complement strand
GCCCCGAGCACCAGGGCATTGGCTGCCTCGTTCACTTCAGCTTGCTAAGGCGTTCTTTCGCCACGACCGCAGCATTGCTCTCTGGGTGGCGATCGACGACGTTTTGAAGCGTTTTTTTCGCGGCGGCTCGCTCACCGGCGTCTGCTTGTGCCAGTCCCAAATTTAGCCGCGCATCGGCCGCACGCGGATGTTCGGCATAAGTCTTCAAAAAGGCCGTGAAACTGGTGATTGCACCCTTAAATTCGCGCTGTGCGTAGTTGGCACTGCCAAACCAAAAAACCAGGCTTGGCATATAGGCCGAGTCTGGGAAACGATCCATCATGCTGCGCAACTGGGCGGCCGATTGTTTGAACTCGCCAGCACGAAATGATTCAATCGCAGTATCAAAAAGCCGTTTCTCAGCGGGGTCAACGCGGATTTCCATGCCGTCAACATTGACCACGATAGGCTCAAAGGCAGTGAGCCTGTTGTCAACCTCGCCCACTTTGGTCTTCACCTCAGCGATCCGTTTATCGACCATCTGGTCCAAGTCGCGTTGTCGCTTTTGGGTGGTTGTAAGTTCGTTGACAAGTTCTTCGATTTGACCTCTCGCCCGCGCTAGTTCTTGGCGAAGGCGCTCCATATCAGACTGAACGCCAAGTTGACCTTGACCATCGGCCTTTTTTTGTACAACTTGCTGAGTCTCTTTGAGCTCGGTATTCAATGCCTGGATTTGTTTGCCGAGATCTTGGACTTGGCTGCGCAATTCTTGGACTTGGCTGCGCAATTCTTCAAAGCGAATGCGCAAATCTAAGATCGCTTTACGCGCTTCGTCGTCAGAAAAGATCGCTGCCTGAGCGTTGACCGGGTACGCAGCCGGCGCCAACAACATGGCACCGCTGAACGTGAGTGCGACTAGACGCGAAAAGCTCAGGGCTGATCCTTTAGTTAGACATCGTTTTGGATCCGCTTGCAAGCAAGCAGCGCTTGGGCGTCCTCGCATCATTGTTGATAGACCAACTCAGCGCGGCGATTCTGTGCATAAGCGGCCTCATCATTGGCCTGGTTCATTGGCTTTTCTTCACCAAAGCTCACAGCCTCAAGTTGCGTGTCGGCCACCCCTAAGGTCACCAGCGCCTTGCGTACGGCCTCGGCACGTTTTTGGCCAAGTGCCAGGTTGTACTCCCGGGTACCACGCTCATCGGTGTGGCCCTGGATGGCAACTTTCAATTGCTTATTAGCTTGTAAAAAGCTTGCGTGTGCCTGAATGAGTCCGCGAAACTCTTCGCGAATCTCAAAACTATCGAAATCAAAATAAACAATCTTTCGAAACACAGGGCTCGAAGGGTCGCTGAGCGCCGCTTGCAAGCCCGTACTGGCTGTACTGGCTGCCTGAACCGGTGCAACCGCAGAGCGTGCTGCCGGCTCACTTGGCGCGGGCGTACCGCCGCTGCCAGCTGCACCGCGATTATCGATTGGTGCTCCCTTTTCTTCCTCAAGGGGAACCGATGAGCAGGCACCCAGGGTCAATGCAATGGCTGTGAGCATAGCCAGGCGGCGGGTTACTTGTTTCATGAAAGGTTCTCCTTCGAGTGAATGGGTTGAGCCTGAATTCTCATTGGAATGACTTCGATCGTGAATGGCTTCTCTGCTGTATTACTTTGATGGCAGCGGGCCCCATGCTGGTTCACGCATGTCACCCGCGAGACTTGCAAGTTGTTGTTTGACTTTGCCATCAACCGACGCGGCAATTAAGGCGTCGCGTCCGCCGCGCCTACTTGCGTACATCACCCATTTACCGTTTGGTGAAAACGAAGGCGCTTCTTCTCGGCCGGTCTCTGAGACCAGCGTGTCATTGCCACTTGCAAGCTCCCTCACGGCGACCAAATACCGCCCATCACGACGGGTGATGTAGGCGAGTAATTTCCCATCGGGACTCACCCTTGCGGAGGTCGAGTAGGGTGAACCAAAGGTAACTCTCCTTGCTTCGCCGCCCTGGCTGGAAACTTGATAGATCTGAGGGCTTCCTGCGCGATCTGAGGTGAAATAAACCGAACGCCCATCGGGGGAAAAAACAGGTTCGGTGTCGATCGAATTGGATGAAGTCAATCGCCGCGGCGATCCGCCTCGTGCTGACACCAGATAAATCTGCGACATGCCATCCATCGTGAGAGAGACTGCCAGTTGTTGGCCATCAGGGGCCCATGCCGGTGCACTGTTGCTCCCGCGAAAATTCGCAACCGCTAGGCGTTCTCCGGTGGCCAGATTGTGTACGTAAACGACTGGCTTTTTGCTTTCGAATGACACGTAAGCGAGTTTTGATCCGTCAGGCGACCAACGCGGCGATATGATCGGCTCGGCCGAGCTAAGTGCGAGCTGTGGACTTTCGGCATCCCAATCGGCGATTTGCAAGACATAGCGTGTGGCCTGCTTACTCACATAAGCAATCCTTGTGGAGAAAATGCCCTTTTCACCTGTTAACGCCTCAAAAACTTCGTCGGCGATACGGTGGCCGGCCATGCGTAAATCATCGGGATGGACAACTATCGAGCGCTGAAAAACCGCACGCTGCTTAACCAAGTCATTGAGGCGGTAACGCACATCAAACCGACCATCGGCGAGTCGCGAAACGGAGCCCGAAACAAGCATATCGATACCCTTGCCGCGCAGTTCTGCAGGAACCGGGCCTGTGTCTGCAAGCACAATACCGCTGTCGATCATGTTGAATAGGCCGCTTCGACCGAGATCGCTATGCACAACGCCAGATACGTCGGTGCGGACGCGTTGATCGGAGGCGAAATTTGCTACTGAGAGGGGTAGCAGTGATTGCGCGACACCCGAAACGTCAACGCGTTGCTGGGCGAAGGGCTGAAGACCGAGGACGAGGTAGATGGGGAGAGTGAACAGCGCTGCAAGGATTCTTGAAAGAATCAAGCGCCGGGGGATTAAGTTCATAGGGTGCACGCTAACATTGCGAGTAAAGTTTACATCATGCCGTCTTTTGAACTGTCCTTGGGTTGATGCGAAATAAGCATAGACCCTGGGCAGCTGCCCGATGAGGGTTTCGGAAACGGCGTGGTCCTGCTGATCGCTCGTTCAGCAGCGTCATCCCAACTTTTGTTCCCGCTGCTCGATTTAAGCCGTACTTGAAGGACCTCGCAGTTCGCCGAAAGACTAACGGTGAATTCGGCGCGTGGGTTACCGCTGACTGCTTGTCCAAAAACCGTATTCGCCCGGATTGCTGCTCTGAGCCTTGCGGCATAGGAGGCATCTAAGCTATTCCCCTGCCCACCAACGCCTGCCGAAAGTCCCTGAGCGCTATTACCGTCGCGTGAGCCTTGTTGGCTGCCCTGGCGGGAGGCCTCTTGCTTGGATCTGGTTTCGGGTGCTGTCTGCTGCATACGGGCGATCTGGTCGGCACGTAAACGCTCGGCGAGTTTTTGTTCCTCGGCTTCTCTAAGCGTTCGGTCGATTTCCTTTTTCTTCTCGGCCTCCGCTAGTTTCTTTTTGCGTTCATCGTCCTGCTTTTGCTTCTCTTCGGCAAGCTTTCGTTGCTCGGCTTCTTTTTTGGCTTTTTCGGTCTCGCGCTTCGCTTTTTCTTCAGCTAATTTTTTGGTTTCCTGGCGCTTTTTTTCTTCGGCGATGCGTTTGGCTTCTTCTTTCCGCCGCTCTTCTTCTTTCTTTTTTTGCAGCGCGATATCGGCTGCGCTCGGTTCAATCACCTTCGGAGGTTTTGGCGCGAGTTTGGCAGCCGGGGGCTCAGGCTCGGGTTTGATTGGCTTAGGTTCGGGTTTTGGTTCTGGCTTGGGCTCGGGTTTTGTTGGCTCAAGCTTTGGCGCCGCTGCAGATGGGGCGTCGCTCGCCTGCCATAACTCGGCCTGCACCGGCGGTGGCTCCTGATTCTTCCACGAAAGGCCAATGAGCAAGAAGGCGGCAAGCGCAGCATGCATAAGTACTGCAAGCGTGACCGAGAGCCGTTCCTGCTTTTGTTGATTCATCGAGTCCTTTTTATGTTGATTGATCGAGTCTTTGCATGCTCTAGAAGGTGGACTATCGCTTGGTCAGGGTGTGAAAGTTCATGCTGTCTGATGGGCTATCAACTCGCAGCCTTGACCATCAAGGCCACCCGTTGAATGCCCCCACGCCTTAGCAAATCCATGGCTTCAACCACTTTTTCATAGGCAATCGATTTATCGGCACTGATGACGACCGGTAGATTCTGATCGGCTTGAAGACGCTTGACCGTCTCGAGTAATTCGCTCTTCCCAATCCGATCCCTGACTTGCTCAGCGTCTCGGGTGTTGCGGGTGCGAACACTCATCGAACCATTGCGTTGAATGACCAATTCAATAAAGCCTTCGGTTTTTGCATTGCTTTGGCCTGCCGACGGCAGATCGATTGCTCCCGGTGGCAGCAGGGGAGCTGTGACCATGAAGATTACAAGTAAGACCAGCATGACGTCGATATAGGGAATCACGTTGATTTCCGCCACCATCCGTCGCGATCGTCGTGATGAGCCTGATGATGCGCCGGCTCCCATAATTAGCGCGCCTGCCTTTGCAAAATATTCAGAAATTCTTCAGTGAAGGTATCAAAACGATTCGCCAAGCGATCGATCTCAGTTGCATATCGGTTGTAGGCAACAACCGCGGGAATTGCCGCAAAAAGCCCAATCGCTGTTGCCACGAGCGCTTCGGCAATGCCTGGGGCAACAGCAGCAAGCGTGGCTTGCTGGAGATTGGCTAAACCCCGAAACGAATTCATGATGCCCCAGACGGTGCCAAACAAACCGATATAAGGGCTGACCGACCCGGCTGACGCCAAAAAGGGAAGTCCTCCCTCAAGGCTATCCATTTCACGCTGACTCGAGGCTCGCATGGCTCGGCGTGAACCGTCGAGCATTGCGGCCACATCGCCAGGCTTTTGCTGGCGAACTTTAAGAAACTCACCCATGCCCGCTGCAAAAATTCTCGCGAGTGCCCCGCGTTGATGATTGCTGTCGTCTTGAAGCTCACGATAAAGCGCACCAAGATCGCCGTCGGTCCAAAAGGCATCTTCAAAAGCCACGGTAAGCTTTTTTTCTTCTCGGATGCTGAAACCTTTTCGAAAAATACCCGTCCAGGATGCAACCGATATACCCAGTAGCACCAACATCACAAATTGGACGAGGACGCTGGCATTTAGAACCAGCGACAAGATGGACATATCGGCATGGGCACTCATGGCTTAGGGGGATCCTGATCGAATAACGAAGGGCTGGAAATTGGGTTGACGATGGCAGCCTGATTTGATGCGGCTCGCTCAAGTCCGAGGTGCTGCCATGCTAGTTCGGTGGCCATACGACCGCGCGGTGTGCGCTGCAAATAGCCTTGTTGAATTAAAAAGGGTTCGATCACATCTTCGATGGTGTCGCGCTCTTCGCCGATGGCTGCAGCCAGATTATCGAGGCCCACGGGACCTCCTGCAAATTTGCGGGTGATCGCCTCAAGGAGGCTGCGATCCATCAGGTCAAGCCCTTGTTTGTCCACATCAAGCATCGATAACGCTTGATCGGCCACCTGGGCTGTGATCTTGCCGCCGTGCCGCACCTGGGCAAAATCACGTACCCGGCGCAAAAGGCGATTGGCGATGCGAGGCG
>VGHV01000172.1 GCA_016868095.1 Betaproteobacteria bacterium | reverse complement strand
AGCTACCAGAATGCCAGCTTCGCTTTTAAGAACGGTCTATTAAAGTGTCCATTAACTGAAAAAGCGTCCATTAACTGAAGCTTCCAAGTCATGAATATGGCGACGGTTCATCGCCAGCGTAATCCAAGATCAAGCTCTAAGCCGGTTTTTAACAAAAAAAGTTCTAAACTTTGACTTAAGGCCTGAACATATTGCAAATCAGCCACGCGGCGCGCTTGGAGGACCTCCGTCAATGAGCGCTCGCCCAATGCGAAGGCCCGCAAACTGCGCACTGCTGCCTCATCGTGCAAGGCATATGCCTCCCAGCGCGGCTTAAGCGCCAGGAGACCTTGCTGCCAGCTGCTTAGTCGTGCGCGAAGATCTGAGCGCATCTCAAGGATGAGTTCTTCATTTAGGCTGACGGACTCTTCAAGCTGATGAACGGCAAGCTTCGCAGCCACTGCCCTTTGCTGACCGGCAATAGGGATCGATAATTGCACGCCAATCACATGCTCAGCACCCGATCGCTCCTGTGAGACGAAACCTCCGAGGCTAGGGTCGGGACGTCGATCTAAGTCGATCCGCTTAGCCTGCAAACCAAGTTCCAAGCCTTGTAGTCTTGCAAGTAAGACGAAGGGGCTTTGTTCTATATATTGATGCTCTGCGCGATCGATATCGGTTGGCAGCTTTTGAAACGCATTGAGTAGGCCAAACCACTGCGCTGGCGCTGTGGGTAGCGATCGATCAAAACTTAGTAAGGGATAGCGCTTCTTGAGTTGTTCTATTTTTGCAAGCTTTCTGGAGCGAGCTTCGATCAGATCCGCAAAGGCTTGCAATTGCTCAGCCTTTGCGGTCTGCTCGTCGACTTGCGCAAGTTCGCCCAGGCGCCGCCGCGCTTGTGCCTGAGTCCACAAGGCCTCGCTGCTTGCCGCGGTTCGCCTTGCTGCCTCTTCGGCTAGCAACTCGCGCAAAAAGCCACGCCAATGTTCAAGAAATTGCTGCCGAAGGCTCAGCTCGCTTAATGACTGCTCAGCATTTGCTCTTGATTCAATAGCGTCTGCCCATGCTTGGTCAACCGCAAGCTTATCCCATAGTCGTAAGCTGCGCTCAAGACCCAAGCTGCGATCGATCGATGCGCTTTCAAGTGACATGCGCGGCCGCCGATGCTGCTGGCCGACTGCAAGATGTGTTTCGTAGGGTCCAAGCCGTCTCAACAAGGCCTCCTGACCCTGCCCTGCAAGACGAGCCTTTGTCGCTGCAAGTTTTGGCTGTTGTGCAAGCGCTGCTCGAACCTCGGCCTCGCTCGGCATTAATTCAATCGACGATGTCCCTTCAACCTTGTCCATGCCTAAACGCGGCTCAGTGTGAGCGTGCGAACTTGTTAATAGCACCGCCAAAAGCCATACAAGCCTACACACCAGGCCTGCTCGCTTATGCATGCTTGCCTTGATCATGGTGCGCCTGATCATTGTCCCACCCCCTTAAGATGCTCGCGCCCTGCAGTCCAGACAAAGACTCGCGGCAGCAGATAAAGCGTCAGAAGCGTCGAGCTCAGTAATCCGCCAGTAACTACAATGGCAAGCGGACGCTGAATCTCCGAGCCTGGCCCAGTCGCAAACAATAAGGGAACCATGCCAAGAGCAGCAATTAGTGCTGTCATCAGCACCGGTCGAAGGCGACGCTCTGCACCTTTTCTAATCGCGGTTTCGATCGCCTCTCCCGTGGCAATGCGCTCGTTGAAGTGACTCACCATGACCACTCCGTTTAATACAGCGATGCCCAAGAGCGCAATGAAACCAACCGATGCAGGTACCGACAAATACTCGCCAGACAAAGCTAGTGCGAAGACCCCTCCAACCAAGGCAAAAGGCACATTCAATAAGACGAGTAAGGCCTGGCTCATCGAACCAAAGGTCAACATTAAGATGATAAAAATCATGACTATTGAAGCGGGAATAACTAAGCCGAGTCTCGCAGCAGCGCGCTGTTGATTCTCAAACTGACCGCCCCAAGTCACGCGCAGCGCGGCAGGTAAAGCCAGCGCTTGGACAGCCGATTGGGCCTCTTGTACAAAGCCAGTCAAGTCTCGTCCTTCCACCGATACCTGCACATTGGCAAAACGCTGACCCTGCTCATGGTCGACCCGAATCGGACCGTCAACCATTTCCAGGCGAGCCAAGGTCTCTAGGCTGTAGGCACTTGCATGCTCACCCGTAATCTTCAAGCGCGCCAAAGTGTCAAGGTTCTCCCGAAGACGCTCGTCGCCACGAATAATGATGGGGGTTCGAATCGAACCTTCAAGCATGACACCAACGGTCTCACCTTCAAGCGCCATGCGCAGTTGTCGTTGAAAACTCTCTACGGATATGCCAAGTTCTCCAAGTCGATACCTATCGGGCAACACCCGAAGGTATCGGAAGCCTTCAACTTTTGGAGCGATCACTTCGGCTGCGCCTGGCAAAGCGTGAATAGACTTGGCAATCAACTGGGCCGCATCGTTAAGAGCCTGTAAGTCGTCACCAAACACCTTGACCGCAACATCGCCACGGGCCCCGGTGAGCATTTCTGACACCCTCATCTCAATGGGCTGAGTGAAGCCATAGTCAATGCCGGGAAACTGCTCCATGACCTCGCGCAAAGCATCGACAACGGATTCCTTGGGACCTCGCCATTGATCACTTGGTTTCATAATCAAAAAGAGATCGGTCTCATTCAATCCCATCGGATCAAGCCCGATCTCATCGGAGCCAACCCTTGCAACGATCGATTTAACCTCCGGCACCTTAGCAAGAATCTGCTGTTGGATCATGCTGTCGGTTGCGATTGAGCTTTCAAGTGAACTTGAAGCGAGTTTTTGCACCTGAATCAAAATGTCACCTTCATCCATCGTCGGCATAAAGGTCTTTCCGATTGAAAAATAGACCGATATAGCGGCTAACAACATAGCCGTCACAACACCGTATAAAAGCATTGGTAGCGCCGAAAGCCGGTCGCGCGAATTCACATACGCTCTGAAGATCACTCGCATCAACCAGGGGTCAAGATGTGCCCCATGGGTTTGGGGCTTCAGTAAGAACAAGGCTAATGAAAGCACAACCAAAAACGCGACAACAAGCGAGCAAGCCAATGCCATGACAATTGTGATTGCCACGCGTGAAAATAACCTACCTTCGAGACCCTCGAGTGTGAGAAGTGGAATAAACACAATGGCGATGATCAAGACGCCCGATACCACTGGCTTGACCACTTCCTCGATCGCCTTCGTAAGGACCTGGAGGCGCTGTGAAAACCCTTGTGGAGGCTGTTGCGCAAAGCAAGCCTCAATGTTTTCAACCACAACCACTGAAGCGTCGACAAGCATACCTAGTGCAATCGCCAGACCACCAAGACTCATAAGATTTGCGGTTTGTCCGCTATAGCGCATCAGTAAGCATGTCGCCAAAAGTGAAAGTGGCAGCGAAACTGCCACAACCACCGCTGCTCGCCATCCACCCAAAAATAAATAGAGCACCAAACAAACAAGTAGCGCAGCCTCAGCAAGCGCCTTGATCACCGTATTCGACGCCCGTGTCACCAGATCGCCGCGATCGTAAAAAACACGCAAACTCATGCCGTCTGGCAGACGCTTTTCAATGTCTGCGAGCTTTAGCTTCACAGCCGTTACAACTTCGCGAGCGTTTGCACCTCGCATGCCTAAAACCAAACCTTGGACGGTCTCACCTCTGCCGTCCGCACTCACTGCACCGTAGCGCGTAAGGCTGCCCATGCTCACAGTTGCAACATCATCGACCAGCAAGAGTTGCTTAGAGCCCTGCGATACACCCTCATGGGCTTGCAATCGAATACGGCGCAAGGCATCAAGATCGTTGAGCGCTCCTTCGATTCTTACAACGAGCGCCTCTTCACCAGCAATCACTCGGCCCGCACCATCGTTAGCGTTATTTTGCGCAAGCGCTTCTCGAAGGTCTTGCATCGTTATGCCGAAGCGAGCCATCCGTGCTGCATCCGGAACGACTTCGACAGCGGCAACACGCCCACCCAGCGCGTTGACATTGGCAACACCCGATATCGTTCTGAGTTCTGGACGGATCACCCAATCGAGCACCCTGCGGCGAGCCTCTAGGCTATGGGAGTCCCCCTCTACTGTAAACATGAACATCTCACTGAGCGGCGTTGTGATGGGTGCTAGTCCACCCTGAACCGTCGCCGGCAGCATATCCATCACCCCGCTCAAACGCTCGCTTACTTGTTGACGCGCCCAGTAGATATCAACACCTGACTCAAAATCGATCGTGATGTCTGCGATACCGTACTTAGACATCGAACGAACCATTGTCTTGCGAGGAATGCTGAGTAGTTCAAGCTCAATCGGTTTGACCACCCGAAGCTCAACCTCTTCTGGCGTCATCCCAGGAATTTTTAAGATAATCTTTGCCTGGGTCGGCGAAATATCGGGAAATGCATCGACAGGAAGCTTGAGCCATGCCAGCCAGCCGCTTGCCGCCAGCACCATCGCAAGCAGCAAGACCAATCCGCGATAACGCAAGACTGCATGTAAGACGGGATTCATCACTACTCGCCCTTTTGTAACAAGGCGCGCAGTGCCGCAACCCCGGCAACCGCAACCCGATCTTGATCGCCAAACTTGCCTCGAATATGGATTTGTCCATCGAGCCTTGCAAGCACCTCGACGGCTTGAGCCCTATAGCCACCTGGTGTTTCAATAAATAGGATGCTCTTATCCTTGTATTGACTGAGCGCGGTTGCCGGGACCACCTGAATTTGATCGTCTGCCGTGCTCACCCGACTTTGAATCTCGACCATGACCAAGTCGCCGAGTGCAAGTCCGATGCCATTGTCAAGCCTTCCACGCAAACGCGCCTGTTGGCCGACGTGAAGTGCCCGGCTAATGCCCGCTATCGTTCCGCTAGCTCGACCTGATTGAACTTTGAAACGGTCTCCCACCCTTACCTGACTCGCCTTATCCAATGAGATGTCGAGCAGGAGTTGTAACTGAGCGGTATCTGCGATACGAAAAAGAACAGAGCCTGCTTCAACACGTTGCCCTGGCAGCAAACTGGCCTCGATGAGCTGGCCGCGCATCGGAGCAAGCACTCGCCCTTGAGCCAGGTTGTCACCTTGAGCAGCGGCCGCTTCAAACGCTGTTGATGCCAGCTCAGCCAACTTGGCTCGCTCAGATGCCTCAATCACGGCAAGACGCGTCTCGCTCAGTTGCAATCTTGCGGGTGGAATTAAGCCTTCTGCTAAGAGGGCACGATCACGGTCAACGATCGATCTTGCTTGCATTTTCTCGATGGCAAGTTCTTCAAGTTGTCGTCGCAACTCGCCTAGCGCCGGGCTTACAAGCACAGCAAGCGCTTGACCCTTATCGACCCTATCGCCGAGATCAGCAAGCTTTTGAACCATGGTGGCAGGCAGAGGCGATGTGACCACCCATTCATAGCCCGGTGCGCTAACCACCAGGCCGCTTGCGACGATACTTCGCGAAGATAGAGGCGTTGGCCTGGCGCTTGTGACGCCCAAGCTAGCGCGCTGATTTGCCTCAAGCTGGATATCCCTCGAGTGCCAGAACGCTTGGGCGTGAACCTGGCTGAGAAGCGAGCCCAGCAGGATCGAGGCAGCGAC
>VGHV01000171.1 GCA_016868095.1 Betaproteobacteria bacterium | reverse complement strand
AGGAGAGATGCACACAGTCGAGCGAGTGAAACAGAGCATCGCGCTGCCTGGACAACATGCGCGTGACAGCTTGCTGTCAATCAACGACTCCTTGAAGGGGCTGCTGCGGACCTTGGGGCTTGAGACTGTCGAAACAATTTGGTCCAAGCGCGAGGTCAAACTTCTAGAACGTGAAACTTTCAACAAAACGCTAAATGATGAATAAATCGCGACATGATCTATATGACGTCCCGTTACTAAGCCCGTAACGTTTATTTCGCATATGCTTTGCTCAATTAGTAACATCATCACGAACATTCGCCGCCCATTGCTCGCCAGCCTGCTAGCCACTTGGGCACTCGCAGCATTGCTCCTCGCTCCGACTCGTGCAAACGCAGCACCGTTTCATTTGAATGATGGCTGGTTAGTGTTTGGACTTGATAAATCGGCGGTAAAGGAAAAGCTCGCTAGCCTGCGCTGCGAGGGCGAGCTTGAAGCAATCTTTGTTCGGGTTGAAATGCCGCTGATTGCGATTAGCTGGCTGCATCAATCAGGTTGCACACGCGACTGGATGTCCAATCAGCATTGGCCCTTGACGACCACGCTTAGATTGGCAAAGCAACTTAGCGTTTCAGGTTACTCACAGCTCGGCTCCCAATTGGCTCCAAGCAGAATGAATGTATCAGATCCATCGATGAATCTGAGCTTCGTTAAACAGGACCAATTGTTACGAATAGCTGTGTGGATTCGTTGCACTCGCGCGACTTGCCAAGTCTATGCAAGTGAAAGCCGTTGGCAGGTGCAGTCCTCACCGACCGCTCAACGTTAGTGCAACGCCAAGTCGAGAGAAAGTATGCAAACACCGTTCTCAGATTATCAAGCAGATGCTTTGCCAAAGCCTCACCAGAAACTTTGGCAAAGGATTCGACTCTTCACAGAAAAGCTGATGAACAGCGTCAGCGATTTCTGGAATGCACCAGGTAAGTTTCGATGGCCGCTATTTCTTATTGCGCTGCTCGGTGCGCTTGCTTCGGTCTTCTTCTTAAGGTCATCGCTAGATCTTGATCAGACAGTAAATATCGACGATAAGCCAAAGGCGCGCGAAGTGATCGTAGCAAAGCAAAGCTTAGGACCTGGCGATGTTTTAACCCGTGAGAATTTGGCTATTGGCAAAGTGCCAGACGACTTCTTCGAAGACTCGATGTTCGTGCCAGATCGTTTCCCCGACATTGATGGCCTTGTTATGACGCAAACACTAGCGCCAGGACAGGCTCTTTCCACGGCCCACATCCGACGATCAGAGCGAAGGCATCCAAGTCTCGGACTTCGCAGGATTCAGTTGGTCCTTGCCGATCGTTATGGCTTTAAACAGCTTCCCTTGCCGGGCGACTTCGTCGATTTCTATTGGCAGATGACCCAAGCGCATCAGGCCAGTACAACACATCCAGACAATGGCAGCTATTTAGTTGAAGACGTCCAACTCGTGTCCATCAAGCGCAGTTCAGAGCCTGATGCTCAAAGCTCAACTCGGCGATCTGACAAAGGGTCTTGGATTCATGTCGAAGTTGAGGTCATACCCGAAGCTGCGCTTCGCTTGCTCAAGGCGTCCGCCCATGGTGCGCTTCAAATGGTGTTGCGTAACCCTGATGATCGCTCACTAGGTCAGGCATTATCAACGTCGATGCCCAAAAAAAGCAGCGCGAGCACTGATAGGGCCGCGGCATCATCTTCCCAGCGTCCAACCGCAGAAAAGGTTCAGGGTAAAGCCTCTCAAGCAGAAGCGGCTAAATCCAGGGAACATGGTCTCGGCAGTCGCGTCGAAGTGATTCGCGGTGGTCAACGAACGCTTGAGCTAATCCACCCTAGCGTTGAGCATTCGCAGGCTTTATCGCCCGATCTCGCCAGAGTTACCCCGAGCAAGGCCATCGAACACGATAGGTCCCTTGATAGCAGGGAGGCGCAGGAGATGCTGCAGCATTTGCGCCGTCTGACCGAGCCTTCATCGACGCAAGCGGGAGTTATTGAGAAATGATCTACCTTTCAAAGCTTTTGCTGTGGATCGTTCTATCTTTTGCAAGTCTACAGGTCTACGCAAGTCAGGCTGTAGAGTCCCGGCAAAAGTATCAGCTTCTGGTCGGCGATTCGGTAGTTGTATCAACCAGTGGGATGTACAGGGTCTCAGTCGGCAACGCTAGAGCGATTCAAGCCGTGCCGGTGGACCCGAGTGAACTCTTGCTGATCGGCGAAGCTGCCGGGTTTTCTCGAGTGCACGTCTGGGAAAAAGGAAGGGTCAGAAGCATCGAGGTCACTGTGCTTGCAAACCATCTTGAGCGCGTACTAGAAGAGGCTAGAGCCGCACTTGACCCGGATACGCGTTTACGCGTAGAGCAGCAGGCAAACCGAGTTGTTGTTGAAGGTGATTCGATGAGCCAGGCAGAACGGCAGCGACTAGGGGAGCTGGCTAAACGATATGGCGACCTCACTATTCTTGCGCACGGCACTGCCGCAGAATCTTCTGCACAAGTTGACCTTTATTTTGTTGAAGTCAAGTGTGAGAAGGTGGATCAGTTGGGCATTCGGTGGAATCCGTTTTCTAACGGGCCAAGCGCTGGATTTCATGTTGATAGGAGCAACCCACTCACCTGGACGCTTGGGATCGCTGCACAACTAAGCTCAACCTTACAGTTGCTACACAATGAAGGTGATGCTGTGGTGCTCGCGCGGCCCAGCTTGAGGTCAAAGCTCGGTAGCCCGGCTCGATTTGTTGCAGGCGGCGAATTACCGATACCTGTGAGTAGCGCTCTCGGCCAGGGATCCGTCATTTTTAAAGAATATGGCATTCGGATTGAACTTATGCCCACGATCGTTCAGGGTGACGTCCTAAATCTCAAATTAAGTGCTGAGATTTCGTCGATCAACTTTGAGACACAGGTAAAGGACGTTCCAGGAATCTCCAAACGGCGTACCGAGTCTGAAGTTCAAATTAGATCGGGCGAGACAATCGTTGTTGCTGGTTTGATCTCTGACGATGTTGCCAAGAACTTCGAGCGGTTGCCTGGTGTTAGTGACCTACCGGGAATAGGTGGGCTGTTCCGATCAAGAAATTTTCGCGATCGAAACACCGAATTGCTATTACTTGTTGCCCCCCGCTTGATACCAGCATCTGACCGGACTGGAGATACAAAATGAATGACGTTATAATTAATTGGGCCCGCTCAGGTGAAGCCCCCCAACGTATCACCATGCATGATGGTGCATTAAGAGTCAGGCGTTCGCAGCATTGCGCTATTCGGCTTCATGGCTGGGGAATTGCCAAGGAGCACGCGATCGTTTTTCAAATTGATCATCAGTACTATATCCGCGATTTAGGTGGCCTCGGAGGCGTCAAGGTAAATGGCACGCGCATAGGCGAATTTGGTCCATTAAGCCCGAGAGACAGGATTCAAATTGGTAGCTACCTCATCCAACTTTCGGCCGCGTCAAAGCAAGGCATGCAGGAGGCAAGTAACAGAGAAAACCAAGGCCCAAAGGACTTAGGCCTTCAAGCCAAGGGTATCGCTGATCATGACCATAGCGCAGATGACAAGCCATTACATCTTGCAAGCAAGCAAAAAAGCGATCGGACAGCGCCGGACCTAAAAGGCGACGCCCAATTACTCCCTCCGATCAGCCAGATCGAGTCAGAGCCGCTTGTTGACGGGTGCGATCATCGACAAGGGGAGCAAGCTTCGGACTGCTCCTTTACTCGCGCTCAACAATTAGCAAAGCAAGTGAGTTGGCTTCGAGCGGCTGCATTTACTGAACTAGATCGTCAAGGACGAAGAGCAGGTGAACATCCTCTTTCAAGGCTTGAAGATGAATTGCGATCAATTTGCCTTAGCTTGTTATCGACAGAAGAGGGTCGGCGAGAAGATTTGGCTGCGCTTACGGAATCGGAAAAGCTTACGCTCATTCAAGCCACCATCGACGAATGCCTAGGCCTAGGCCCGATTCAAACGTTGATGAACGATCCTGGCATCAGCGAGGTCATGGTGAATGGCCCGGATGCGATATACATCGAAAGGGCAGGGTGCTTGTATCGCGCTCACTTTCACTTCTCATCAGAACAATCATTACGCCATGTCGCAGAGCGAATTGCAGCCCAGGCAGGTCGAAGACTTGATCTCGCGGCGCCGACCTTGGATGCGCGGCTAGCCGATGGGTCTCGGGTCAACATTGTCCTACCACCCCTAGCACTTCGGGGTACCCACATCACCATCCGAAAATTTTCCCAGAAGCTCAAGTCTCTTTCGGATCTTGTGAGTCTGGGAGGTGCCAGTCTAACACTCGCGAGCTTTCTTGCTTGGGCAGTGAGACATCGACTTAATTTGCTCGTGGCTGGAGGCACAGGTAGCGGGAAGACAACCTTGTTGAACATGCTGGCTCGCGAAATCGATCCAGGGCATCGCGTTATAACCATCGAGGACGCGGCAGAATTGCAATTCGATCACCCTCACTGCGTATCGCTTGAGTCAAGGCTGGCTGGGCATGAGGGCCTCGGAGCCGTGAGCATTCGAGACTTGCTTCGTAACGCGCTGAGGATGCGCCCCGATCGAATTGTCATTGGGGAGTGTCGTGGCGGTGAAGCACTTGATCTTTTGCAAGCCCTTAACACCGGGCATGGTGGGTCAATGTCAACCATCCACGCCAACTCGCCGCGTGACGCACTGAGTCGACTTGAAGTATTGACTTTGTTAGCAGGACTTGACCTACCTGTCGAAGCCGTTCGAGCTCAAATCGCCTCTGCTTTTCATCTTGTTATTCAAACGAATCGTTTCGCAGATGGGCAGCGGCGCATCTCAAGCATCAGTGAGATATCTGGTTTAGAGGGGGGCAATATCGGATGCAGGATTTATTTTGTTTGAGCAGGGACTCACATACTCATGCTCCTCAATACCGGACGAGTGTCAATACACCCAGCTGCTTGGAAGCAAGCCACGGCCCCATGAACATTCCTTGGGTCGAGCATTTCGTATCCAATGATTCAAGGTTCATACGTAATGATTCGTTCAATGGGATGCGAGCGAGTGAGCAACTTGTTGATCAAGAATCGAAGGAAGATGTCGACGCACGAGTCGTCGTTTCCAAACGCGACTCAAGAATTGCTGCCTAAATGTTCCAGATGGTCCCAATGTTCGACACGTTCGCCTGGATACTTTTATTACTTTGCATAACGATCGTCTTCCTACAACTAACACCCTGGCTTCTGGAAACAAATAAGGCATTGCTTGATTGGTGGAATTTCCATCTCGGCAACCAGGAGTTCGCCCAAGCGTACGCAAGCCAATCAAATGTAGTCATAAAGTTTTTTGCCAATCGGTTCGGTCGCCTTCTATACTTGATTGGGATGATCACCGCGGTGATTGGTCTACTCAAGACATCGGTCTTGCTCGCGCTTTTGCTGGGGACTTCGGGGGTTAGTATTCCAATCATCGCGCAGGTACGCTATCGATTTAAACAGCGGCTAGCCATGGAGCATGCGTTGCCCGATGTAATGGCTAAGCTTGCTTCTCTTATCAGTGCCGGCCAGCCGCTCCATCAGGCAATCGTTGAACTCCCCGATCGGATTGACCCCGTTCTGTCGCCCCAATTTCTTCAGATTAGATC
>VGHV01000170.1 GCA_016868095.1 Betaproteobacteria bacterium | reverse complement strand
CACTGGCCGCAAGCCCATAATGATGTGGTGCAGAAGATATTACGGAAGGCCCGCAAGGGTACCAAGGTGGTTTTTGTACCCGGCAACCACGACAAATCAATCCGTCAATTCTGTGGCCTACAGTTTGGCGGTATTGATATTGAATATGAAGCGATCCATGTTACCCACGAAGGCAAGCGCTTGTGGGTAACGCACGGCGACTTATTTGACGGTGTGGTGCAGTGCGCGAGATGGCTTGCGGTGCTTGGCGACTACGCTTACGAATGGGCACTTCGGATTAATCGCGCCTTTAATTTTGCCCGCGCGCGGCTTGGATTACCCTACTGGTCTTTAAGCCAATGGCTCAAGGACCAAGTCAAACGTGCTGTGAGTTTTGTAACGGCTTTTGAAGAAGCGCTTGCCCATGCGGCTAGAAAACGTGGCTTTGACGGTGTGGTTTGCGGCCATATTCACCGTGCAGAGATCCGCATGATTGATGACATCCTTTATTGTAACGATGGTGATTGGGTTGAGAGCATGACAGCCCTTGTTGAACACGCTGATGGGCGACTTGAAATCATCGACTGGCCCAGAACCAAGCTTGGTCAGGCTGTGCCGAGTGAGCAGTTTGCACTCGATCTCAGGGCTGCACGATGAACCTCATCATGTGGAGACACGCTGATGCCGGCGACAGTCTCCAAGATCTTAAAGATGACCTTGAGCGAAGTTTGTCAGAGCGCGGAAAAAAGCAGGCTAGCCGAATGAGTCGATGGCTAGAGGCAAGACTGCCGGAGAGCTTCGCAGTGGTCAGCAGTCCCGCCCAAAGGGCCTTGCAAACCGCCGTAACACTGTCTTCAAAAGTGCGCCCAGAACCACGCTTATTGCCGGGTGCCTCGCTTGAAGAGGCCTTGCAAGCCATCAAGATCGATGAAGCCCATATGCGCAAGTCAGGGCATCTCGTGGTCGTGGGGCATCAACCCTTGCTCGGACAATTGCTTTCGCATTTGGTGAGCGGCGGAGAGGCATGCTGGAGCATTAAAAAGGGCGCTTTGTGGTGGCTGCAGCGCAAGGACGCCGAGCCGTTTTGGCAAGTGAAAGCTGCGATCGGTCCCGATTTGGTATAGGGTAGAGGCTTGATGACTTGCCCCAGACACGGGGCTGGAGCCTCCGGATGACTGAAATTGAGATTAAATTGCAGGTTCCCGCATCTGCGCGGGCCGCATTAGCCCAGGAAATTAAGGCCCGCTCGCCCGATAATTTGCGACGACAACGACTTCAGGCAGTGTATTTTGATACTGCCTCTCGGCTGCTGGCCAGCGAGGATATGGCACTGCGGCTTCGACGTGAAGGACGCAACTGGGTTCAAACCCTCAAAGCTGGGAAGGGCCAAGACAGCATTAGTCGGGAAGAAGACAACATACGCTTGTCCGACCGCAGCGCTGCAGAACCAGAGCTCGACGTCAGCCGCCATCTTCGAAGTCCCGCAGGTCGTAGGCTACAAGTCCTATTACAAAGAGCTCAAGGCGAGAGCTTGCAACGCCGCTTTGCCACCGATGTTCGACGACAGAGCCAGATTCAGCGCACAAGGCGCGGCTTTGTCGAGCTTTGTTTTGACGAAGGCTTCATCCAAAGCGAGGATCGACAGCTTGCCTTACGCGAGCTTGAAATCGAATCGATCAAGGGCTCGCCACTTGCCGTGCTTGAAGCTGCAGCAGGCTACATCAAACGCTATCAACTTTGGATTGATCTTCGAAGTAAAGCGCAGCGTGGCCATATGCTTTTTGAAGATCGAGCCTTTGCATCGCCAGCGAAGTCAGGTTCGATTCGACTTGAGCCGAGCGCAAATGTGGACGATGCCCTGTTGGCGGTCTTTTCGGATTGCCGCAGACAAGTGATGCAGAATGCTTCGCAGATCGCTGCAGAAGAAGGCCATGGTCCTGAGCACGTGCACCAGATTCGAGTTGGCTTGCGACGCCTGCGTACCGCGATGAAACTTTTTGGTCAACGGGTCGATGCCATAGCACATTGGGATGCACAGGCTCGATCGCTGGCCACAGAACTTGGCGCAAGCAGAGACCGTGATGTCCTCGCTGAAAGCCTTTGGCCACGCCTGCGCGACATCGATGCCCCACTTATCGAACTGCCCTCACCAACGGGTTTGAAATCACCGAGAGATCTGATTCGGGATCGGCAATGTCAGTTATGGTTTCTTGAGTGGTTAGAGCACGATATGAAACTTGACCTCGATCGCTCCACTGGCGGCAGCGAACTTGGACTGATGCCAGTACAAGGGGTGTTACTGCAAGTTTTACATCGCTGGTATCGCAAATGCAAAAAAATGAGCGCAAATTTTGGCCAATTAAGTGTCGACGAACGCCATGATCTACGCAAGCGGATGAAGCGACTGAGATATGGGGTTGAGTTCGTTCGCAGCATGCTCCAAGAAAAACGTCTCGAGCACTTTCTTCAGGTCATGTCAGAAGCTCAGGACGCTTTAGGTGAGTACAACGATTTGCATGTCGCCCATGCACTCTACAAATCTCATAGCGCTATGCATCCCCAAGCTTGGTTTGCCGTGGGTTGGCTCGCTGCTCAATCGGATTACGCTGCGGATCGTTGCGTGAAAGTCCTACAAGCATTTTCCAAAGTCGAGTCGCCGTGGCGAAAAAAAGATCTACCAACGCTCGATACCAACACCGACACGGGTAGTTCAACGACTTGAGAGGATGCCGCTATCGATCTTGGAAGTTAAGGAGTTGGTTCGAATCGAACTTCGAAGGCGTAATCGGTTTTTTGGCTGCCGGTCTGCTGCATCCATAAGACCAGCGACCCCGACGAGAGCTGATTGGCAGGCAAGCCTTCAAGGAGATTTTGACCGAGTTTCTCGGGACCAAAATGTCCGAAGGCAAGCATTTTCGTGGTGTCAACACCTGCGTCAAAAACGAGGCCGCGTTGGAGAGCAAAAAACGCGATTTTATCTTCAGAACGATAGTGGACAAGCCTGATCGAGGCCAGTAAATGCTTGGGCGGTATGTCAACACGAACAAAGTCAGCATCGCCTTGCTGCACACTTCCATGCAGAATCAAGCCCTCTTTCGTGCTTGGCACTTGTGTGAGTTGGGTAGGCATGAGTGGGTTTGATGAGAACTCGACCCAATCGGCTCCGCCTGCCTGCGTGAGGTCTAGGATAGTCGCCTCTGAGGGGTTTGCTGCCGCGTCGATTTGTCGCATTAAAAGCGTTGACAGGCCGTTTCCTATGAGCCAAAGCTGATCACCTAGGCCTGTCACCCAAGGATCATTGACATCGAAGCGATACTCCCAGCTCGCCTGGTTTTCAAGACCTTTAAACTCGAGCCGACGAAATCCCAAAGCCTGCCCTGACACCGCCTGAATCGGGGCCGGAGGCATGGTATCGAGTGTGCAACTGACTTTAACAATCTCTGATGTATTTCCCTGGCTATCCCGTGTGCGTACCCAAATCATCTTTGGACCATCACCCTGAACCACAAAAAAATCGCCCACGCCGCTCATCCAGCTTTGACCCAGATCGAGCGAATACTCCCAACCTAAGCCGTTCAATCCACTGACAGACCACCGACCGTCCCGAGTCAAGCCATCACTGAGACTAATCCCTGTATCGTTGAAGCGAAGTGTTGGGGCTGGTAAGGTCACCTGAGGAGACGTTCCTGGCGCAGCGGGCGAGGCTGATGCGGTGTTTGCTGAATTAGCCGACGCTGAATTCGAGGGCGGGGAGATACTCGTTGATGAGTCTGAAACCTCACTGCTTCCACCACAAGCTTCGATAAGTGGAAAGCTCACGACAAGCAAAGCGCGCGACCATTTATTCATCTTGGCTAAATCCATACGGGAAGCGGTCAGAGGCGCTGCCGCTAAGTTGTGGGATCGTCTTTCATTCTATATTCGATACCGTATAATGCAATCGAAAGCAAGTGGGCAGTCAACCACACGAGTAGCACCGAACCAATCACATCGGTCATAAAGTGTGCACCTTGAGCCATCCGTAACCAGCCTATAAGGCATGTGATGGCTGCCCCAAGGCTCAAAAACAACCATCGTTGCCGCCCGCCAAGATACCAGGCAGCCATTAGCCAAGCACCAAATGCAACATGGCCGCTCGTAAATGAACAATCACCCCTACACTCTTTTGACTTAAGCCGAGTCTCTTGGCCCTTAAGACGATCCTAGCCGGTAGCTCACGAGCTTAAAGTCTGGATCGTCTTGCATCGACGACACCGTAAAACCCAGGCTGCGCATCAGTCGAAGCATCGGCGTATTGTTGACCAGCACCAGACCATGAATATGTTCTAAGCCTCGGTCACGGGCGACTTCGATGATCGCCTGCATCATTCTTGTCCCCAGACCTCGACCGGCATAGTCATCATGAACAAGCAGCGCAAACTCGCATGACTTTGCATCCGGGTTAGTCACATAGCGCGACACTGCAATCGCCTGTTCTTGTTCATCGCCTGGCTGGGATGATTTATTCACTAACGCAATAAGTGCCATCTCGCGCTCATAGTCAATCAGCGAGAGCCTTGCGAGAAGTCTTTGTGGCAATTCGCGCATGGCTGAGGCAAAGCGAAAGTAGCGACTCTCTGCTGAAACGCCATTAACCAGGGCTTGCAGCTTTGCTGCATCTTCGGGATGCAGTGGCCTCACACGGTAGTCGCCCCCATCGCGAAGCGGCCACACACGTTCATATCGGTTTGGATAAGGAAGCACCGCCAAATGCTCATGCGGCCTGCTATGGATTGCGGCATGACTTAAGACGACGCGCGCATCAACAGCAATCGCACCGTGTTGATCAATCAGGATAGGATTGATATCGAGTTCAACAACCTGAGCAAGTGCACAGGCCAACTCAGAAACCCTTAGCAGGATGTGCTCAAGGGATTCAAGATTGACTGGCTTTGCGCCACGCCAGTTTTGCAACTGTGTGTAAATTCTCGAACGCTTGAGCATTTGCTGGGCCAAAAACTGATTAAGCGGCGCAAGCTCAAGCGAGTGATCATCAATCAGCTCGATCATCTCGCCGCCTGCGCCAAAGCTTAGTACAGGACCGAATAATGGATCACTAATCAGACCGATATAGACTTCGCGGTGATGATCACCAGCATGTATTTTCTGAATCGTAACGCCGTTAATCACCGCATCGGGTTTGACTGCCCGAACCCGATCAGTCATTTGCTCAAACATATCGCGTACGCTTGTTGCACTTGCCAGGTTCAATGCAACCCCTTGCACATCTGATTTGTGCAAAATATCAGGAGAATCGATTTTCATCGCAACCGGATAGCCCACCTGAGTTGCGATGAGCATGGCTTCGTTAGCACTTCGTGCAAGCACCGTATGGGTAATCGGAATATGGAAGGCAGCAAGCAAGGCCTTGGATTCAAACTCTGTGAGACTTGATCACCGCTCAGCCAGCACGCTTTCAATGAGCAGGCGAGCACCCTCAAGATCAGGTTTCGCAAGCGCACTTAAGGGTGGAGGAATCTGTTGCAAGAGCTGTTGATTGGATTCATAAGTCACCATGCTACGAAAAGCATCGACCGCCACTTCGGGGCTGCGAAAACTCGGCAGGCCTGCCTTAACAAAATCAGCTCGCGCCTCGCTGACCGATTGTTCGCCCATCCAGCAACAAAACAAAAGCTTATGAG
>VGHV01000169.1 GCA_016868095.1 Betaproteobacteria bacterium | reverse complement strand
CGCGATTTGTCGACTGTGCCCAGCCTTTTAATGCACGAATTACAAACCAACCCCTTTTTGCTCGGACTGGTCGATCAGGCACCGATGCACCAGGCAGAGCCCCAAATTGCGAAAAAAGCCGACCGGATAGCCCGTTTTGCCGCATTAAGGGCCTGGAAAAACGAGTTTCGCGCCTAATCCTTGACTCATTGGCTGGAAAAGTCTCGTAACCTGTATAAAATGCCGCGCTTGATCATGCGCTTTAAAAGACAACTTCAACTAATTTCTCTGGCGACATCGTTTTGTCTTGTTCAGGGATGTGCAAGCTTGCCCAGCGATCAGGCCTCGCTGGGCAATGCATTGAGTGAATTAAAAGCGTCACTTAACACTGATGGACCTAGCGCTTCGCTCGCTTTGAGCAGCGATCTTCCAAAGCCGAGCGCTAACAGTGTTGAAAAAGCCGAACTTAAGCGAGAGTTGCTGGGCTTGTATGCACGATTTGAGACTCAGCAGCAAAGTCTTACAAGCGGGACCGCTGAGCAAGTTCAAGATACTTTGGTTCCCGTAAAGCCTGCAGTCCCCTCTAGCCAGGTCGGTCTTGTGACGGATGTTCAGATAAAAGCTCGCTCGGTTGAACTCACGTCCGGTGCGGATACACCCGAGGGCGCCATATGGAGCGACCGAGGAGAGCTGCTATCAGAGCCGCGGCTTGACGCCCTTAGCGAACCCGCGATTAGCGCGCCGCCCTCAGCGCTGCGTCCCGAATACACTAACTTATGGGAGCGGATGAAAGCAGGATTTGCGCTTCCACCGCTAGACTCGCCCTTGGTAAACAAGCATATCCAGTATTACAGCCACAAGCCCGAATACCTTGAGCGGATGTTTGAGCGCGGGTCTAGATATTTGTTTTATATCGTTGAGGAAATCGAAAGGCGCGGTATGCCTGGCGAGTTGGCCTTGCTGCCTTTTGTAGAGAGCGCGATGAACCCTACCGCGATTTCGCCAGCAAAAGCCGCGGGGCTTTGGCAGTTCATCCCTTCGACGGGTAAAGCCTATAACCTTTCGCAAAATTGGTGGGTCGATAATCGGAGAGATCCTGTTCACTCCACACAGGCGGCGCTTGACTACCTGCAACGCATTTACGAGTTGCAAGGCAACGATTGGTTTCTTGCGCTTGCATCCTACAACTGGGGTGAAGGCGCTGTTGGAAAGGCCGTGAAAAGAAATCAGGCTAGCGGTAAGTCTGCTGATTATCTTTCGCTCAATATGCCCCAGGAAACGAGGCATTACGTACCAAAACTTATGGCCATTCGGGAGATCGTAGCCAATCCTGCAGCCTTTAACGTTCGGCTTCCATCAATGCCAAATAAGCCTTACTTCGTTGAGGTCGAGGCGCCACTCCACCTCGATCTCAAACTTGCAGCGCGCTTTGCCGGTATGTCGGAAGACGAATTTGTTTCGCTCAATCCGGCGCATAACCGGCCCGTCATTGCCGCGCGCACCAATGATCAAATCAAAATTCCCGCGGATCGTGTTGAATCGTTCCTCGCTGCGATGAAGGCCCACGAGGAGGCCAATAAGCCCTTTTCCCGCTGGCGCCCCTACACCTTAGAGCAAGGCGAAAGCATTCAAAGCCTGGCCTCGCGACTTGGCATCAGTGCGCAGGAGATCATGCGCGCCAATGGCTTGCGAACCTCGAAGGTGTTACCTGGTACCCGACTTCTGGCCCCAGCACCAGACGATAAGCCTACTGCGATGACAGTGATGACCAGTTTTGATGGTCCTCGAATCCTTGAAAAGGTACAACGCCCCGCGCTCTATCACCGTGTAGGGAAAAAGGAAACTACCGAATCAATCGCTCGACGATATGGTGTGACAGCAGCGACGCTCCAGGCTTGGAATAGCCTTAAACACGAAGTCAAACAAGGTATGCGCTTACTTGTTCGACCTGCGAGTGCGCAGACGGTCCTGACCAACGAGTCAGGGGTTGCTAAGGTCATCGCTAGTGAGCCCTTACAACCGAAACCGAGCGCAGAAGTTGCTAAAGCAGCGAACCAAACGAAACCGAGCGCCAAAGCAAACGATTCGGTGAAAACAGCTACAGCAACAGATCAAAAGCAGCCTGCCAAGCCAACGACACCATCGAAAACGACGACGCCAGCAAAGGCAACACCAACAGCAAAGCCTGCTCCAACATCAACCAAAGCTGAAGTCAAGAGTCAACCACTGACAAAGCCTAGCAGCAGCAACAACAATGCCAGCAACACTGTTCAGTCTCCCGCGAACAAGGTCACAAAGCCCAAACCAGCCAATGAACCCAAGACCCCGCCCGAGGCGAGTCCTAAGGCAGCACCCCGAGTGACCGCAAGTTATCAGCCCCGGCTAAGCTATGGACTTCTCTGAACGCGACTCTAGTACGAACCGCCGGGCGACCGGCCTTACCATTGCTGTGGTGGTGCATATTGCGATTGCCTACGCCCTTGTGAGTGGTCTTGCCCGAAAAGTGGTCGAAGTCATCAAACAGCCGCTCGAAACCAAGATCATCGAAGAGGTCAAGCCACCGCCGCCAAAGCCGCCACCGCCCCTGCCTCCACCTCCCAAGATGACGGCGCCTCCCCCACCCTTCGTGCCTCCGCCGGAGATTCAAATTGCGACGCCGCCTCCACCTAATGTGATTAGCGCGGTGACGTCGAAGCCCCCGCCGCCCGCACCCTTCGTGCCTGCGCCGCCTGCACCACTTGCACCACCTGCCCCACCCGCGCCCAAGGCTGCGCCTGCGCCCCCAGCGCCGCCACCCAGTTACCCCGCCTCCATCGACAGCAAAACCTGTTCTAATTCCGATGAGTTTTATCCGCGCCAATCGCGCCAACTCAACGAAACCGGCACGGTCGTTTTACGCTTTGTTGTTGAAGCCAATGGCACTCTATCTTCGGTCGATGTTGAAAAGTCTAGCGGTTACCGCCGGCTCGACCAAGCTGCAAGAAAGCTTCTTGAGACATGCAAGTTCAAGCCCGGCATGGTCAATGGGAAGCTTGAGAAGAGTTCAGCGACGCTTGAAGTGGTATGGAAGTTGGACTGAAATTTTTTTAATGATCTGTTATCCGTGGAAAGGACTCTCTACATGTCCCCTGTTGCATTGATCCGTCGCGTCTCCGTTTTTGCGCTTTCCTCGCTCTTGCTGCTAGGCTCCCCAGCCGTGGCATTAGCCCAAAGCGCTAAGGACAGTAAAGCCGCTGCATCGAAATCTGCAGCCGCTCCTGCAGATAAAGCCACAGACGCACAAGCTACAACGCCTACGGCAGCGATCCCAGCGACAACGCCAGCGGCAGGTGAAACTTCACCGGTAGCAAAGGCCAGCAATGGGGAGAAGGCTGAAACAGTCGATAACCCCTACGGTTTGGACGCCCTTTGGGCGCAAGGTGATTTTGTCGCCAAGGGCACCTTGATCATCATGCTGATTATGTCGATCGGTACATGGTATGTCGGTATTGTGAAGTTTCTAGAACAATCTAAGCTCATGCGACAGCTGAGCGAAGCTAAGCAAAGCTTTTGGAGTGCGGCTTCAGTGGAAGCGGGCGCTAGCGCACTTGGCGAAGACAGTGCCGTGCGTTTTATTGCGGAATCTGGGCTCAAGGCCGATGTGAATCATCGTGGCAGTCTCGGTCAACATGTCGATAAGCACACCTGGATTGGTATGGCCGTGCAGCAATCCGTCGATACCATCAACAACAAACTGCAAACTGGTCTTGCTTTCCTTGCAACCGTAGGTTCGACAGCGCCCTTCGTTGGCTTGTTTGGAACGGTTTGGGGTATTTATCATGCGCTCACTGCTATCGGCGTGGCGGGCCAGGCGTCGATTGACAAGGTTGCCGGACCTGTCGGAGAAGCGCTGATCATGACCGCCATTGGTTTGGGAGCAGCAGTTCCTGCCGTCATGGGATACAACTGGTTGGTGCGCAGAAACAAGGTCGCTATGGAACAGGTTCGACGCTTTGCTTCTGATATCCACGCCGTCTTGCTCAGCGGTAGCAAAGAAGTTAGAGGCTAAAGCCTCGCCTAAGGCTCAAGCCGAACACATTCGGAGACTCTAGCGTGACGATGAATATCGGGTCGCAAAGCGAAGAAGACGAGGTCGTTTCGACCATTAATACCACGCCCCTGGTTGATGTGATGTTGGTATTGTTGATTATCTTTTTGATCACAATCCCAGTCATCACCCAGACCGCGGCTGTTGAATTACCCAAAGAACGTAACCTTCCAACACAGACCAAGCCAGAAAACATTGTCTTGTCAGTGACCAAAGACGGTGATGTTTATTGGAACGAAGCACGTGTTCCCGATCAGGAAACCCTGGTGAATCGCTTAAAGAAGTCAGCGGTGATTGAGCCGCAACCCGAAGTACACATACGCGGCGATAAAGACGGTCGCTATGAGTTTGTGGGCAAGGTGGTAGTCGCCTGTCAGCGAGCAGGTATCGTCAAAGTCGGTTTTATCACCGAACCTCCACCCCAAAGCAGTCCCTAAGAGGTATTAAAGATGGCTATGCAAATTGGTTCGGCCAGTGGCGATGATGAAGTCATGGTTGAAATCAACACCACGCCCTTAATCGATGTGATGCTTGTTTTGCTCATCATGCTCATCATCACAATCCCGATTCAAACTCATGCGGTAAAGATGAATATGCCCATCGGCAACCCGCCGCCGCAGGTTAAACAACCTACGATTGTGAAGCTTGATGTCGATTTTGACGGTACGGTTTACTGGAACGGTCAAGCACTCCCTGATCGTCCAAGCCTTGAGTCAAAGCTCAACGACATTGCCAATCAGGCTGACCAGCCAGAGGTTCATCTAAGGCCAAATAAGCTTGTGAAATACGAGCACGTGGCAGCCGTGCTCGCCTCGGCGCAGCGGCTTGGCGTTACAAAAATAGGCATGGTGGGCAACGAGCAGTTCATGAATTGAGCGGCAGGCAAATAATGAAGCGACATATTCAAGTCAGCGTCTTCACAAGGGGAGCTAGCGCCCTACTCGTGTTTGCGGGTATTTGTGCGAGCGTCCCCCTTGGCGTAATGGCACAACAGGCGGCACATGCCGAGGGACCTAGGCTCTTGCTTGCTGCCGCCTCGCCTGAGGCGCCGCCCAAGGGGGCCACACAAGCCACCAACCCCGATACAGTTCGGGCTGAAATGGGCAAGCCCCTCACCACGATTCAAGAGCTTTTGAAGGCAGGCAAGGGCCAGGAAGCCTTGCAAAGACTCAAAGAAGTCGAATCCTTTCCCAACCGCAACGCCTATGAAAATTACATTATCGAGCGGATGCGTGGAGCAGCTGCTAGCTTGGCAGGTGATGCCGATACAGCCGCGAAGGCATTTGATGCGGTGATCGGAAGCGGGCGCGTTGCAGCGGCTGAAAAACACAAAATTATTGAAGCAGTCGCAGGGAATTTTTATCGCGTTAAAAACTATAGCAAAGCGGCTGAATGGTGTGCTCGTTATTTCAAAGAAGGCGGACCAGAAGGCACGATGCGCCTGCTATGGGTGCAGTCGATGTACATGGCAGGTGATCTTGACGGCGCTGCACGCGAAATGCTTGTCGATTTTCAGTTGCTTGAAAAGGCGGGTAAGAATCCACCGGAGGATAGGCTCCAGTTGCTAGCAAGCATCTACCAGCGCAAAAAAGATGCAGCAGGCTATGCGAGCACCG
>VGHV01000168.1 GCA_016868095.1 Betaproteobacteria bacterium | reverse complement strand
GGCCAGCCAGATGATCCTTTGCCATTGAGGGTCCGCTGGGTCGAGCCTATGTCGGCCGCGGGCTTGGCCGGTATTAAGCGCGGTGATATTGTGGTGTCGATCCAAGGGAAACCCGCGAAGTATTGGAAAGACGCCAATGACTTTTCGGCACTCGCAGCTCATGCGGTCGGTGATCGACTTGCCATTGAGCTTGAGGGAAGCGCCGGGCTTCGAAGTCTAAACCTTATAGCAACCACATACCCAATTAGTTCCATCGCGCTGCCGCCAGACGATGCTGCTCCGCTTGTTGTGTCAGGTCGCCGAGTTGCTTATCTGTTCTTGAAGGATTTTATTGAGCCGTCAACGCCTGCGCTCCGTCTGGCGTTAGATGATTTGGTGGCAGGTGGCGTGCGAGACCTGATTTTGGACCTCCGATATCACGGTGGTGGCAGGGTGGATGTGGCAACGCGGCTTGCGAGCGCTATTGCGCCAGCATCGCTGCGATCGGAGGTGTTTTCTCAATTGATTTATAACGATAAGCACTCAAGAGCAAACACGAACGAACGCTTTGTTGATCCTTCTCCGCTACCGTCCATGCAACTCGAACGAGTAGTGGTCTTAACGGGATCGAGAACTTGCTCGGCCAGTGAAATGCTGATTCACGGGCTCAAGAACAGGCATCCCTCGCTCGATTTTGTCAGTATAGGCAGCAGGACTTGCGGTAAACCCTATGGCTTTCATCCCGTGGGCGCCTGCGGCTTGAGCTACCATGCTGTCAATTTTGAGGTGCGTAATGACAAAGGGATGCCATCGGATATCGCTGGCATTGAGCCTACCTGTTATGCAAGCGATGACTATCAAAGCGTTTTAGGTAGCGCCTCAGATCCAATGATTGGTGCGGCTTTGAAATGGCTTAGCGAGGGCGAATGTGTACTTGATAGGGCCGCCATGAGAGCTCAAAGCCTCGGTGTTGGATCGGAAGGCCAGCCGATTGGGCGAAGTTCAAAGCTCATTGAGGACGGCGATGCACCGAAGGCAATCATCCAATGATGGTCGGTAGTGACAATCCCGAGACGGCCGATGAGAAGGATCAGAGCGAGCAATCTTTTGTAACGATTACCCGCGACTCGCTACTCGGTGATGCTGTTCGTACAAGATTACAGCAACAATATCAGTCAGTGCCATTTTTAACGCCCGAGCAACAGCGCGAGAGCCTGGCAGCATGTCTATCGCAATGGTGCGGCGGCAGGCCCGTACACATTTTTGCCTACGGCTCACTGATTTGGAATCCGGCTATTTTTTGTGAGCCCCTTGGTCCAGGGCGCTTATTTGGACGGCATCGCCGTATGGCAATGAAGTCTGTTTTTGGCCGCGGTACGCCCGATTTTCCTGGCTTGATGCTTACCTTATTGCCAGGGGGTTGTTGCGATGGCATTGTGCTGCGGATTGAGGCCTCTCATGCCAGGGATGAGCTTGCTTTGTTGTGGCGACGTGAGATGGTATCGGGCTCGTATTGTCCCCGTTGGCTACCTGTTAAAACGCCTGAGGGCTGGGTCGATTGCCTCGTGTTTGACCATAATCCTTCGCATCCTTCATTTCTTGGAGCACTGCCATTTGAGGATGAGGTCGCTATCTTGTCGAAGGCATGTGGTCCGCTTGGCCCAAACAAAGATTATATTTTTCTTACGGTTAAAGCACTGACAGCCTGGAATCTTCGTGACTCGCGTATGGCAAGATTGCAAGAAGCCTTGCTTGCCCTCGAATCAGCCTAGACTCGCAGCATGATACTGGCCGCTAAAGATTCTTAAATGTTTCTCGGATTTCATGAGCCAACACGCTGCTTTGTTCCAGGGCAGCGAAATGCCCGCCTCGTTGAGCTTCGTGCCAGCGCACAATATTGTGATAGGTTCTAGAGGCAAGTGATCGCGGAGGCTTTAGGATTTCTCTTGGGAACTGGCAGTAGCCCGCAGGAACCTTTATGCCTTGCCCTTTGGGGATGAACCAGGGCGAATGGAGTCGAGCGTAGTAGGGCCAAAATGAGGATCCGATCGCTTCAGTAAACCAATAAAGGGAGATGTTTGCAAGCATCCGGTCAAAGGGAATCACGGATTCGGGTTGTTCATCACAATCGCTCCATGCAGCAAATTTTTCACCAATCCATGCAGCAAGACCTAGAGGCGAATCGTTGAGTGCGTAGGCAAGCGTCTGTGGCCTTGTGCCTTGAATCGCCTGATAACCTGTGTGCTCACGTAAAAATAGCTCAAGTTCTTGTGCATAGCGCTTGGCATCCTCGTCCATTGGCTCTTGAAACAACAAGGCATCCCGACGCAAAGGCAAGAGATTCAGGTGAATGCCTTTGACAGCGTTGGGGTGCCGATAGGCGATGGCTGATGCAAGAAATGAGCCCCAGTCGCCACCTTGAATGTAGTACTCTTTGTATCCTAGAACCTCATGCATGAGTTCATGCAAGACCTGAGCCATCGCATCGAGACCGAGTCTTGCTTGACCTTTACGGAAAGAAGGGCCAAAGCCTGGCAGGCTTGGAACAATGACATGAAAGCTTTTACCAGCTTCGTTTGCTGCTGTGAGTTGTGGGGTTAATTCTAAAAACTCAAAGACTGAACCTGGCCAGCCATGCAGCAGTAGAATTGGTTGAGCGCCTCGATGTCGGCTCTTAACGTGCATGAAATGGAGGTCGATTGTTTCGAGCCTGAGTTTCCATTGTTCAAAGGCATTGAGCTTGTCTTCTTGCGCTCGCCAGTCAAACTCCTCGATCCAGTAACGGTGGAGCCTTTGAAGCCAATGTACAGGCGTACCATAGCGCCAATGCCCTTGCTCGGTTTGATCGGGAGCTTCATCGGGCCAACGAGCTTTTGCCAGGCGATCCATGAGGTCATCGACTTCCGATTGGGCAACTTCGAGTTTGTAAGTTTTAAGATCGTTCAGCATTTTAGTGCCTTCATGGGTGGTGGGTCTTGTTCTAAGTGATGTAATTGAGAGGTCAAAAAATTACTTAGTGAAATTAAGATGGCGTCGCTTTTCATTTGCCTGGTTAGCATATGAAAGCCATCGTGCTGAACAATCCACTGGCCTGTCGCGATCTCATGGCTTTTGGCTAACCAGGCGCAATACGCCGAGCCCGGGATGACTTCATCGCGTGTGCCGATCACAACTAAACTGCGATGTCCTTTTTTAGGCATCAGAAGGCTTGCTTCTGACATCAAGTCGCTCAGTCCAGCAATCATCGACGTTGGTATATCTCTTAGCATCAGAGGATCCTTGGCAAGATAAGCAGCCACAGTGGGATCATCGGTTGGCCGAACGCCAAGTCGCCTCGCGTATTGCGAGGAGAGTCGAAGATCTGGCAATAGTTGTGAGAAAAGCTTAAGGCTCAGTACCTGGTACCAAGGCATTGCCGACCAACCCCAAACGGCTGGTGCAAGCAGTATGCTCGACTGGACCTGAGGGTTTGAATTGGTTCGGCTTGTTCGAAAAGTTGAAGGGCTTTGCTGAGCAGCAGAATTCGTCTCTGTCGTGGATTTAAAAAATGCTGAGGTCTTTGGGTGATGCATCGCTACCAACAATAGCGCTGCGCCCATGCTCTCGCCGACAACATGAATGGGCAGGCCTGGATAACGTTCTCCAATATAGAGCAAGACATCATGCAGGTCGGAGATCATGACATCATGGCCTGCCCATTGGCCTCGGCTTGCTGTTTCACCGAAACCGCGCTGGTCAAAGGCCATCATCAAGCTCGTATTGGCCGTGTCGAGCGCCGCAAGCATATGTCCAAAGCCCCTTGCGTAGTCGCTAAATCCATGGATACACAGAATAATTGCGGAGGGCGCATCTTGCTTGCCCCATAGCCTTAGCGGGATGATTTGCGCATCGCTTGCCTTGACCCGAATCAGTCGATCCTCGAGTCGTGGGCTAAATGCACTCGCATCGTTGGATGTGATAGCCACAATGCTCGCAAGTAAGCCCCAGGCGAACACCAGAAATCCTCTCATCGGAGCAAATCAGGCGCTAAAGCTGAGAAAACAGATCAACCAGAAGCTAACCGCCGCGGCCCCAGCAATCCAAGGTTTGCTCCGCGTTGAACCGACACGGCGAATGTCGAGCATCGCCCTCGCTAGGCTGTATACCGCGGGAACAAGACCACAGGCTAATCCATAAAGGTAGGCGGAAGTCATACGAGCTGTTGTTAACGATCATTGCATGCTACGCCAGTCTGTAAAAGAACCCAAGCAAAAGAATATGAGCTTCGAATCGACGGGCAGTACTCTTTTCAAAACGCCCGAGCTTTTCATTAACAGCCTTGCGATCTTTAATAGGCATCGATTGATAAGCCCGAACAACTAAGGGGGTCGTGAGATGTTGGATTATTTGATTCGCGGTGGAAGCTTGGTCGATGGTTCCGGTGCGAGGCGCCGCACGGCTGACCTTGGTATCAAGGACGGCAGAATCGTTGCCATCGGTAAGTTGAGCGAGGCAGCGCGTCGTACGATTCATGCCGATGGCTTGATTATTTCACCGGGTTTTGTCGACGGACACACTCACATGGATGCGCAGGTCATGTGGGATCCGCTCGGCAGCTGCTCTTGCTTCCACGGGGTGACCTCGGTCGTCATGAGCAATTGCGGTTTTACGCTATCACCTTGCAAGGCTCAAGACAGGGACTGGTATGCGCGGAGCTTGTCCTACGTTGAAGATATTTCAGTTGACGCCATGCGCGAAGGCATCGATTGGACATGGGAGTCTTTTGCCGAGTATCAGGATGCGGTCAGACGACGTCCCAAGGCGCTTAATCACGCGATGTACATTGGACACTCTGCCGTGCGCATGTATGTGATGGGTGCGCGTGCACTCAGCAGCGAGGCAAGCGATGACGAAATCGCACAGATGACAAGCATTGTTATCGACGCGATCCGCTCAGGAGCGGTCGGATTTTCAAGTTCGCGATCGCATACCCATCTGGCACCGGATGGCAATCCAGTGGCAAGTCGCATAGCGCATTGGCGGGAAATCGAGGCAATCGTCGCTGCAATGGGGCGCTTAGGAAAAGGTATTTTTCAGGTTGGTCCGGATATTTTGAATCGAAGCAGTAATCAAAAGTTTCTAGAGCATATGAAGCACTTTGCGTTAAGCCACAAGGTGCCGGTGATGTTTGGTGTGATTTCAACGAAGCAGGGTGACGACCCACCTCGGTGGCAAGACCAGCTCGAAACCATTCAGGCTGTAAATCTCGCTGGTGGGCGCATGTTTGGTCAAGCATCAACGCGCTCGATCAATGCGATTTTTTCACTGAAGTCCTACCTGCCTTTCGATGTGCTTGACGCTTGGAAACCAATACGCGCGCTTCCGCTGCCTATGCAGCTCGAAGCTTTACGTCAACCAAGTCTGCGTCAAGAACTTATCGCTGCCGAGTCGCTCATGAAACCGCGCGATAACAAATTGCAAGGCGGTGGCGCTGCCACGACCGATGCAAGAAAGCCCGATTACGACAATCTTTATGTGATGCGCGATGTCGACTGGCAGGATAAGACGGTTGGGGAGTTAGCGGTCGAATCGGGCAAGCATCCCGTTGACCTGATGATCGAACTTTGCCTGACCAATAACGATCAAATTTTTGTACAACCGATTGTCAACGAATCACGCGAAGACTTAAAAACACTTTTAGGTCATGAACAGATTTTGGCAACCTTTTCTGATTCA
>VGHV01000167.1 GCA_016868095.1 Betaproteobacteria bacterium | reverse complement strand
GATCGCTATGATTTTTCAGGATCCTATGAGCTCGCTCAATCCGGTTTATACCGTTGGCTATCAGCTAGCTGAAATGCTTCGGATCCATGAGGGGCAAACTCAATCGCAGGCCATGGCTGCTGCACAGTCCTTGCTCGAAGAGGTCGGCATGCCCGAGCCAAGCCGCCGGCTGCACGCTTATCCGCATGAGTTATCGGGCGGGCAACAACAAAGGGTCATGATCGCGATGGCCATTGCTTGCGGACCTCAGTTGTTGATTGCCGATGAGCCCACCACTGCGCTTGACGTCACGATTCAACGTCAAATTCTAGAATTATTATTGCGTCTCAAGCAACGCAGGCGCATGTCGATTCTCTTCATAACCCATGACTTAGGGCTGGCTGGAGAGTTTACCGACGAAGTCGTGGTGATGCGGCATGGCGAGATTCGGGAGGCAGGTTCGGCTGAGCAGATCTTTACCCAAGCCCAGGATGTTTATACCAAGGCCTTTATTCATTGCAGACCCGACCCCGACATGCCCCGAGCTCGATTGCTGACGATCGACGATTGGGACGCGTCGGTGCTCCCATCGCGGGATGATGTGGATCAAGATGCGCAGCCTGTATCAACAGCTCAGCCGCTATCAATACAAACTATATCGACAGCTCAGCCTACATCTGCTGCTGCATCAATACCAACGGTTGAACCGATTCTTGAAGTGAAGGGCCTGAGGAAAGTGTTCCCGCGAAAGATCGGTTTGTGGCGGCGTGATGATGTGGTTGCTGTTGATAATGTGTCCTTTCGTTTATTGAAAGGCAAGACCTTAGGCATTGTCGGAGAGTCCGGGTCAGGCAAGACCACGGCAGGTCTTTGCGCGGTGCGCTTGCATCAGGCAACATCGGGGCAAATTCTCTTTGAGGGCCAAGACTTGCGAACAATGAGCGAAGCTGCCTTCATGCCACTTAAGCGCCGCTTACAAATTGTTTTCCAAAACCCTTATGCATCACTTAATCCGAGGTTTACAGTTGGACAAATCTTAAGTGAGCCTATGCTTCTACATGGCATCGGATCGAGCGCATCGGATCGCGAGTCAAAGCTCCTGGACTTACTTGATCGGGTGGGCTTGCCTGCTGCTGCGGTCAATCGTTATCCGCATGAATTCTCAGGCGGTCAAAGACAGCGGATAGCCATTGCACGTTGCTTAGCTTTATCGCCTGATGTGATCGTGTGCGATGAGGCGGTCTCAGCTCTTGATGTGTCGGTGCAGGCGCAGGTATTGAATTTGCTCAAAGATCTGCAACGTGAACTTTCACTGAGTTATGTGTTTATTTCGCACGACTTGGGCGTTGTTCGTTATATGGCCGATGAGTTAGTCGTCATGTATCAGGGTCGCGTCGTCGAGCAGGGTCAGGCCGATTCGATTTATAGCAATCCGCGAGATGCATATACGCGCGAACTGTTGAGTGCTGTCCCGCGAGGCTTTCAATCAAAGGAGCGCTTGGGGTTGTGAGCTGCGCCCAACGACTGACTTCGCTTTGGCTGTGGATGGCCACGTGCATGATGCTCGCGGCCTGTAGTCCTTCGAATGAGCCGATTCCGAAAGAGTGGATCGGTCAAAATGTCTTGTTTACATCGTACCAGGAAACGCCCAAACATTTGGATCCAACCTCGTCTTATTCTAATAACGAGACGCCATGGACTTATGCGATTTACGAGCCACCGCTTAAGTATCATTATTTGAAACGACCCTATGAATTGCTGCCTCGTACGCTAAGCGCACTCCCTAAGCTTAGTTACATCAGTAACCAGGGAGCTTTGTTGGCGCCTGATGCGCCTGCCAATGCGATTGCTGAGAGCTGGTTCGATTTGGAGATTAAGCCTGGGATCCTTTGGCAAGCTCACCCGGCTTTTGCAAGAGACGAGCAGGGTGCTTTGAGGTACCACAAGCTTACTGAGGCTGATCTGGCGAACAAAACAAAGCCTAGTGAATTTCCAGAGACTGGCACTCGAGAATTGCTGGCTCAAGACTATGCTTATGCAATCAAGCGTTTGGCAACCACCCGCGTCAAATCGCCAGCCTTTGGATTTTTATCGGAAAAAATCTTAGGTCTGCAAGAACTTGGTGAGACGATCAAAGACTACGATAAAAAACTTAAGCAGGGATTGAGCGCTCGCGAAACAGGCGTTTTCGGTCACTTGCCTTGGATTGACTTTCGCAACTTTGATATCAAAGGCGTTGAGGTCTTGTCGGACTACAAGCTTCGCATCAAAGTGATCGGAAAGTATCCCCAGTTTAAATATTGGCTTGCGATGACGTTTTTCTCACCGATTGCTTGGGAGGTTGATGCGTTTTATGCCCAAGCAGGGATGTCGCGCCGTAACCTTAACTTGGATACATGGCCAGTGGGCACCGGGCCTTATATGCTCACCGAATTTGTTCCAAACGCTAGAATGGTCCTCGAGCGAAACCCAAATTACCGCGGTGAACCCTATCCCTGCGAAGGTGAGCCCGAAGATGAAGCAAAAGGGTTTTTAAAGGACTGCGGCAAGAAAACACCCTTTATCGATCGGATGGTTTCTTATATCGAAAAAGAGGGTACTTCGGTCCACGCCAAGTTTATGCAAGGCTATTACGATGTGCCGCAACTTGAACGTGGTGAGCCCGGCGTTGGCTATCAGGTATCGATCGAAGATGGAACAGCGATAGCCAAAACGCTTCAGGAACGTCAGATTCAACTACCCAACACGATCCAGGTCGGATTTTGGTATTTTGGATTTAATTGGCTTGACCCAGTGGTGGGTGCTGGGAAAACGCCGGAGGAGGCTGAACGTAATAGGAAATTACGCCATGCCTTATCCATAGCTTTTGACTTCGAAGAGTATGTCGCAATCTTTGAAGATAATAGGGCGCAACCCAATATGTCGCCCGTCGTGAGAGGTGTCTTTGGCGATGACTTGGTGAAGATCAATCCGATTGTTTACAAGGATGACGCAGGTAAGCCCAAACGCCGGGATATCCAGGAGGCCAAGCACTTGCTAGCCGAGGCAGGCTACCCAGACGGACGCGATCGAAATACCGGTCGACCCCTCGTGATTAACTATGATGTGCAAGGTGTAGGCCCTGGCTATCAGGCGCGTATTGATTGGGTGTCTAAGCAATTTGCCAAACTCAATATACAGCTTGAGGTACGTAATACAGACTATAATCGTTTTCAAGACAAGATGCGAAAGGGTGCTGCACAGCTTTTCTTCTGGGGATGGCTGGCTGATTATCCCGACCCTGAAAACTTTCTGTTCTTGCTCTATGGGCCTAATGCCAAAGCCAAAAATGACGGCGAAAATGCAGGAAACTATATCAATCCTGCCTTTGATCGCTTGTTTGAGCGTATGAAGGATCTTGATGATGGTCCTGAGAGAGCGGCGTTGATTAAGCAAATGATTCACATCGTGCAGCTCGACGCGCCAATGCTCTTTGGATGGTCTGAGGAATATGCTGGCGCCTATCACCAATGGCTTTATAACGGTAAGCCTTCAAACATTATTCGTGATCAGCTTCAGTACTTGCGCATTGACCCGACACGCCGCCTTGAGCTCACTCAGGCCTGGAATAAGCCGATTAGCTGGCCGCTCTGGATGATGGCTGCGATTCTTGTGCTTGTCGTGACGCCAGCTTTCTATGCTTGGCGCAAGCGTCAGCGTCAGACTGCCTTTGCAGGTGATGCAGAGTTAACGCCGACCCGCGAGACGAGTCGATGAGCTCACCTTGGCTTAGGTTTTTAAGTCGCAAATTGCTCTATGCGTTTGCAGTGTTAATCGGCATTAATCTTGCGACCTTTGCGCTCTTTTTTCAGGTGAGCTCACCGGACGATATGGCGCGATTGCAGCTTGGAGGCAAGCGCGTTACACCCGATGCCATTGCCAAGTGGAAGGCAGAGCGTGGCTATGATCGGCCTCTTTACTATAACGCAAATGCTTCAGGCTATGCCCGATTTACTGACACCTTGTTTTTCGATTCTTCCTTGCGCATGTTCATCTTTGATTTTGGTCGGGCCGATAGTGGGCGCGACATCGCCTCAGAGATCAAGCGTAGAGCAGGTCCCAGCCTTGCGCTGGCTTTGCCAAGTTTTGTGGTCGGCCTTGGTCTGTCGATTAGTTTTGCGCTCGGGCTAGCCTTTTTTCGGGCGAGCTATGTTGATTTTTGGGGCTCGGTTGCATGTGTTGTTCTCATGTCGATATCGTCGCTTTTTTTTATTGTTGCAGGGCAGTTTCTATTTTCCCGTTTGATGCAATTGCTGCCTGTTTCGGGATTTAGCCCAGCAGGGGCCGATGCATGGCGTTTTTTGCTGTTGCCCATACTGATAGCGATCATCGGCAGGCTTGGGGCAGAAACACGCTTTCATCGTAGTATTTTTCTCGAAGAAATCGGGAAAGATTACGTCCGTACGGCAAGAGCCAAAGGGCTGGGTGAGGGTAGTGTTTTATTTGTGCATGTCTTGCGAAATGCCTTGATCCCCATACTGAGCGCATCGGTTGCGATCATTCCGCTTCTTTTCATGGGTAGCCTGATTACCGAGTCATTTTTTTCCATTCCAGGCTTGGGAAGTTATTTGATCGAGGCTATCGGGTCACAGGACTTCGCTATCGTCAGGGCGATGGTTTTTGTAGGTTCTGTTCTCTATATATTGGGTCTTATCCTGACCGATATCAGCTACAGCCTTGCAGACCCGAGGATTAGACTGCAATGAGGCTCGGGTTTGATGGCCATACGAACGGGCGGCGGGCGCGATGAAGCTTGCGCTTTTACCTACTGACTGGTTGATGTGGGTGGTCGTGCTGGTTGTCCTGTTTTGGGTATGGCGTGTGCGCAGGCAAGCGCTCTCATCTCAAAATTGGCAGAAAGTTTTTATGCGGCCAGCAGCGATGGTTTCTGGTGTTGTCTTGGCTTGTTTTGTCAGTGTTGCGTTGCTGGACTCAGTCCGCTGGGTCGATGCAGACCGCAAGGGTGATGCTGCTCTATCGGTGCTTGATCGTGCGCTTGAGCCTTTAGTAAAGGCAAGGGAGCGTCGTTACTCGGCACCGCTTGCTTATCTTTCTTTTCGTAAAGAATCGATCGACCGCGATGGTCAAACAGTCAGGGATTACCCGCGCTTGAAATTTGGCGGGGCGCACTTGCAAGATCCCGAACAGCAATGGGCTCGTGACATCACCGAGCGTTCTGCAAAGGCTCTGGCAAAAGGATTGGTTTTTGTTTTTGTTATAGGTCTGGCGCTAAGTTGGCTGCTGCGTAAATCACCATATCCCTGGCGCTGGGCCTTTGCTTGCTTTTCGCTTTTGTTGCTGCTTGCAATATGGGCTGCAGAACTCTCAGCGGCCTACCATGTACTAGGCACTGATCGAACCGGTAATTCAGTACTTTGGATTGCTCTTAAGAGTATAAGGACGGCCTTGGTCATCGGGGTTCTCACCACCTTGGTTGTGTTACCACTTGCGCTGGGGCTTGGTGTGATGGCGGGCTATTTTCGTGGCTGGGTTGATGAAGTGATTCAGTATGTTTATACCTTGCTCTCGTCCATTCCCGACGTTTTATTGATCGCTGCAGCGGTCTTGTTACTCCAAGTCACCATCGATAAACACCCCGAACTTTTTGCAACCGCACTTGAGCGATCCGATGCTCGCTTATTGTTTTTATGTTTGATTCTTGGGATTACCGCTTTTACGGGGCTTTGTCGACTCATACGTGGTGAGGCGATGAAGCTGCGCGAGCTTGAGT
>VGHV01000166.1 GCA_016868095.1 Betaproteobacteria bacterium | reverse complement strand
CGGGCTTCTCGCCGCTGGCAAAACGTAAAGCAAGTATGTTGGAACTTTGCGGCTCCATGCCAGGGCTTCGTACATCGTAAAGTACAGCCGTGCTGTGATCAGGCAAGTGGGCTCGCGACCAATCCCATTCACTGAAGCCCTGGTTGATCGGTTCATCGCCCTCGTTAGCATCCACATAGGCCCAACCCTCCCACTGAAGCGCTGGTCGTTCGAAACGGACCTTGATGCGCGCGCGCGGCTGCAAGGGTCCCCAGCGGTGTGATGCGTCAGCCGTGAGCGAAAAGACATCGGACTGCCATGCCTTACCCATTTGAACAAAAACCTCGCCCTGTAGCCGGCGAGGTAGTGGATTTGCAATCTCATTGATTTTCCAGACTAATCCTTCATCGTTACAGCTTAAGGAACTTGGACCGATCTGAAAATGATCTTTGTCACGATGACATACTGCATGGCCACGCTCCGTCATCGACCAACGAGAAAGCTCACCATAAAGGGCAACATTCAATGCGCAATGGGCCATCGGATTGCTTGTGCCACGGCGTCTCGCCCAAGCATAGTAAGGCGAGAAAACACTGCCTACGAAGGCGATGAGTGTGATCCCGTATCGCTGATCGTCGCTGAGCGCATCAAGGTACCACCAGAGGTAGCCACCGGGTGGAACCGCCTGGTCAAAGCGTGGTCTGCCGTCAGCGCCTCGGCCGCCAAAACCCCTGACATCGCCGCCATCGGAACCCCGGGGCCGGGGTGAACCGATCCACCTGCCAGATACAGTCCCTTCATCGGACTGCGCGCCTGTTCTCGCGCAAAGGTCGCCATCCAGCCATTGGCTGCCGGACCATACAAGGCGCCGCCCGAACCCGGGAAGTGGGCCGCAAAGGCCCTCGGTGTCGTGACCAGACATTGCTTGGGCTCGAACGCCAGCTTCAAGCCCCGCTGTTCCAACATGTAAAGCATTTGCTGTTGACATACGCTTATCTCCTGTACCGACCCTGCGACTGATTCACCTGTATCTTCAAACGAGGCTGGCGCATTGATGAGCAAGAGCATGGGTTCTGCCTGATCCTTGCTCTGCGCTTGAGATGGCGCTGTGCGTTCGGGCGCACAAAGATAAACCGTGGGTTGCCGCGGCAGTCGATGGCGTTTGAAAATGTCATTAAATTCTGATTCATAATCAGATTGAAAAAAGACATTGTGTTGCGATAAATCAAAGCCAGTCGCTTTCGCTTTAAGGCACCAGGTTAGCGCCGATAAGCTCATCGGTGCCCGATCTGCTTTTTGGAAATGTCTGGCCATGGAATCACCGAGTAATGCTCGCCCCAAGGCACGCACATCGCCATTAAAGATCAGTTGATCCGTGGCAAGCATTTCGCCGTCAGCAAGCTCGATCGACTTGACTTGTTGCTGTGCGGTGTGGATTCGCTTAACAGGCGCATGGCAGCGGATGTCAACGCCAAGATCTTGTGCGCACTGGGCCAGCGCTTGTGCGAGGGCGGGCATCCCGCCATGAAGGGCCCAGACACCTTGCATTTCCACATGGGCAATCAGCACAAGGGTTGCAGGTGCTTGCCATGGCGACGTACCGCAATAAGTGGCATAACGTCCAAATAATTGTTGCAAACGTGGGTCTGGAAAGTGATGTCCAAGCCGCGACCACAATGTTCTAAAGGGCCCAAGCCCGGTCAATGCGATTAAACCTTTGGCGCCAAGTCGATGCATCATCGACCAAAGATCGGGTCGCTGTGAGCGGATAAATGGGTCGATGAGCCGATCATGAATAAGCTTGGCTTCGACACAAAACCCTTCAAAGGCGCGGGCCTGCTTGGGGCCCGAAAAGGCAGCAATCGCATCAATGCTTTGCTTAGGGTCGGCAAGCAAGTCCAAGTGCTCGTGCTCGGACCAGGCATGACGAGCTAAAATCGATAGCGGTTGCAAGCTCAGTACGCGTTCAATCGATGTGCCTGCAGCCTCAAAAAGTGCGTCGAACACCCAGCGCATCGTGAATACCGTAGGGCCACATGGGACTTGGACGCCGTCGACATCAAAGGCGCGCATCTTGCCACCCACCGATTTATGCTGCTCAAGTATTTGTACCGGATAGCCCTTTGACGCCAAGCTGATGGCTGCTGCCAGCCCGCCCACGCCTGCGCCAATGATGCGGATAGGTAAGTCGCTAGCCGAGGATACGCCGCTCATGCTGAAGTGGCAGGCTCGCTGCGATCGGCTGTGGTCTGTGGCTGGGTTGTGTATTGTGCAGGTCGAGCAGGCTCCAGATTCAGTGTTTTGCCTTGCCAGCTTCCAAAGGAGGCAAGCGGTTTAAATCGTACAAACATATCCTCGCTAAAAAAGTGACCCATGCCTGCGGCTTTGATCGCGGCTAAATGCGCACCCGTTCGCGCGTAAGCATCCATGGCTGCATCCGATTGCCAGACGCTAAAGGTCGCCTGCCTCAGCAAGGGGGCTTCACCGAGTCCGATGGCGAGCATGCATCCAGGATGCTCTGCAAGCGAGCTTTGCGCAGCAGGTGCCTTCGACCAAAATGCCTTCGACCAAAATGCTGCCGCTTTGCTTATCCGTATTGATGCGCGAGTGAGCGCGGCAATCGGTTCGCTTGGCCTTGCCTCGGTGTGCTGTCTGCTCTGGCTCGTTTTGGTCTGGCCTTTGGTGCTCTGGCTCATGGTGCTCTGGATTTCAAGCCCAAAAGGCTTCTGTCCCGACCAACTTCCACGCGCTCGCAAGGGGCTTGCGATCAAGCCGAAACATTCACTTGCGCTTTGCCTATAGCGCCTAGCCAAGGGGTGGTTGTGCCAAAAGTCAAAGGCTTGTGGGCAGTCATCAAAGACAAGGAATAGTCCCTGGATGCTCAGGCTTGGCTTCAGTCCAAAGCCTCCGTTTTCCCCGCTCCCGAGTTGCTTGGCAAAGCGAAGGCCATGGCAGTGGCGCAAAGGTAGTGTTCCAAGAACAAATCGAGCATAACCCCAAAGCCTTTCGCTTGCTTTGATATCAGCGAGCAGCAACAAAGCGGTGGCCGCTTGTTCGTTGACTGTCACAGCCGGGTCTTCATTTGTCCAGGGCTTAGCGTAAGGAAAACTTGACATAAAGCATTGTCAGTGTTTCAGTACAGCCATGTCAACGCGATTCCCACCATTGGAGGCCTTACATGGATACCGTAAGACGAATTGAGTGGGTACTGGCCGAGGCGCTTGCCGAAGTCGATCATCCGGGTGCTCCACGCAGCCTGGCTGCAGCGCTAAAACACGCTGTCTTTCCCGGAGGTGCAAGAATTCGCCCCCGCTTATGTTTGGCGGTTGCAATGGCCTGCGGCGATGACTGTCCGCCCTTAAGTAATGCCACGGCTGCAGCCATCGAATTGATGCATTGTGCTTCGCTGGTTCATGATGACTTGCCCTGCTTTGATAATGCCGATATGCGGCGCGGGCAGCCCTCAGTGCACAAAGCCTTTGGCGAACGATTAGCCGTGTTGGCGGGCGATGCGCTTATCGTTCTTGCTTATCAAACACTGAGCGCTGATATTCATCATCGCCCTGAGCGCGCCAGGCCCTTGCTGCGTGGTCTATCGCAAGCAGTCGGTATGCCAGCTGGCATCGTTGCGGGGCAAGCTTGGGAAAGCGAGTCAATCGTCGACTTGCGGCAGTATCAGCGTGCAAAAACAGGTGCCTTGTTTGCGGCTGCGACTTCGCTCGGTGCTGCCTCGGCTGGCCAGTTGCCAGAAGACTGGGAGGCATTGGGCAACTGGCTTGGTGAGGCCTATCAAGTCGCCGACGATATTCGCGATGTGGCTGCCGATGCGGCCGAGCTCGGCAAACCAACCGGTCAGGACATTTGCCACGGCAGGCCCAGTGCGGTAAGTACCTTGGGCTTAAGCGGTGCGCTTGAGCGCTTCAACGAGTTAATGGCTCGGGCACTTGGGAGTATTCCGGCATGTCGTGGCGAAAAAGCACTAAGGTCGCTTCTGCGTGCTGAGTCGCAGCGGCTGATTCCCAGTCATATGCTCAGTAAGCCAAAAGCCAGCAAGCAGTCAGACGCCCAGCGCGAGCTGCTTTCGCGTTCGCTATAGATCGACCAACCATAAGCGAAGAAAGCAAGCGTGAGTGCCATGCCTGAGCATTTGAAGCCGCATCCGGATCCGCCGGCTCTAGCCGCTGAGCATGGGCTTCTGGCTCTGGTCAAGGCGCGTTTTCTGCGCTGGCGCGATAGCATGCTGCTGCAGCGGCGATTCCAGCAATGGGCTTTGTCGTTTCCGCTCACCCGCCCGATTGCCAGGCGCTGTGCAGTAAGGCTGTTTGATCTTTGCGCTGGCTTTATTTACTCGCAGGTCTTGCTCGCTGCTGTCCGACTCGATTTATTTGAGATGCTCAGTGAAGGGCCGCTCAGTCTGGCCGACATGGCAACGCGTTTGCGCATGCGCACCGATGCGCTTGAGCGGCTCTTGCAATCGGCTGTTGCCCTTGATTTGCTTGAGCAGCGAAGCGCGCATGCAGGTGTTGAGACGACCTATGGCTTGGGCATGCTCGGTGCTTCGGTGCTGACAAGCCCGGGGGTGAGGGCGATGATTCAACATCATGCGCTCTTTTATCACGATATGGCAGATCCTGTTGCGCTACTTCGAAGTCGCGGGTCTGATCGGGCGATGGCCTCGTACTGGGCCTATGCGACAAGTCAAGCCCCGCGCGAGCTTCACGATGTAGCTGTAGGCGAGTATTCGGCCCTTATGGCGGCTTCACAGCCCATGGTTGCCGATGAAATTCTTGCTTGTTATAACTTTTCAAAACATAAGCATCTGCTCGATATCGGCGGAGGCGAAGGTGTATTCCTCTCAGAGGTAGGCGCTCGGCATCCCAAGCTAAGGCTCACCTTAATGGACCTGCCAGCAGTCGCAAAGCGCGCCGCCCAACGCTTTGAGCGTTTGGGTCTTGACGCGCGAGCAGATTGTATTGGCGGAAGTTTCTTAAGCGATCCCATTCCACAAGGCGCCGATTTGGTGAGTTTGGTTCGCGTTGCTCACGACCATGATGATGAATTTGTGATGCAGCTCTTTCACAAGATCCGTCAGGCGATGGCTCCAGGGGCAAAGCTGCTGTTAGCTGAGCCGATGGCACAGACCAAAGGGGCAATGCCGGTTGCTGATGCTTATTTCGCTATGTACTTATGGGCGATGGGTAGTGGTCGGTCGCGACGCCCTGATGAACTAATGAAGATGTTAAACGATGCAGGATTCAGAACGATACGGCTCATGCGACAGGCCATGCCATTACAGGTTCGCGTGATTCTTGCCGAGGTCTAACCGTTCGGCGCCGACGAGTGGTGGTTGATTGTCGTGGACGAAGCCAATAATCAGGTGTATAAGTGTCAAACAAATTAGACATATGTAAATGACAAAAACGAAAGACATAAAGCTGCAAGTACTGACAGGGAAATGCCGGGTGCTGAGCTGCTTCGTCGGTGCTAAACAAGTCCATGGCGCAGCGAGGCTTTGTAATCATGGCGCAGCGAGGTTTACCAAGTATGCCTAGCCTGCAAACCTTAGCCGTCGTTATGGAAAAGCCTCAATGCCTTCGCTTAGACCGCGTCGGCTTGTCGGTGCCTGGCGAACAGGATTTGCTTGTCGAAATCGGCGCAAGTGGCATCAGTACGGGTACTGAAAAGCTGCTTTGGACCGGTCGTATGCCCCATTTCCCCGGTATGGGCTACCCCTTGATTCCTGGCTATGAGTCGGTGGGCCGCGTGCTTGAAGCGGGTCGCAACT
>VGHV01000165.1 GCA_016868095.1 Betaproteobacteria bacterium | reverse complement strand
TCCAGGCTAAGCGCGAGCAAATCCTCGCTCGGATCGCACTCGAGATTTCACCAATACCACCGCAAAAAACCAAAGCATCCAAACCGCCTAGGGCTGCTGCCATGGCACCAAGTTCGCGTTGGCAGCGGAAAACAAAATAGTCGATGGCCTCGGCTGCGGCTTGATCCGGAGAGGCTTGCAAGGTTCGCATATCGTTTGAGAGCCCAGAGAGTCCGAGCAAGCCTGAGTGCTTATATAAAAGATCTGAAATTTCCGACGCAGTCATTGATTTCTGATCCATTAAATAAAGCAAAACGCCAGGGTCTAACTGACCACAACGCGTTCCCATTGGAAGGCCATCAAGCGCTGAGAACCCCATCGTTGAGGCCACCGAGCGGCCCTCGGAAATGGCGCACATCGAAGCACCATTGCCTAGGTGGGCGATAACAAGCTTGCCTTGTGCACTTGCAGGAAAGCGCTGCTGAAAAGCAGCAAGCACAAACTCATAGCTCAGGCCGTGGAATCCATAGCGACGAACACCTTCGTCGTAGAGCGCACGTGGCAGCGCAAACGTGTCGTTGACCCAGGGATGGCTGCGGTGAAATGCTGTATCAAAACACGCAACTTGGGCAACGCCTGGAAAAGCTTCACTTGCTAAAGCAATACCGCGAAGATTGTGCGGTTGGTGGAGTGGCGCGAAAGGAATGAGCTTGGCTAAATCGGCAAGCACTTGCGCATTGATCACGGTCGGCATTGCATAGTGCTGACCACCATGGACCACGCGATGGCCTAGGCGCTAAGCTGCCTCCTCTCGCGATTCAAGCCAAGCACCTCAATAATCCTTTGGAAGGCGTCCTCATGGCTTTCAAGTCCGCCTTGTACCGCTGGCACATCCCGGCCTTGATGATCGTGGATTCGAATGTGCGCATCAGGGCCAATGCGATCGACAAGACCGTTATAAAGTGGCTCGTCATTGCCATCGCAAAAGAGGGCAAACTTTAGCGAACTCGAACCCGCATTGAGCGTGAGCACTGCATCAGCGCAAAGATCAAAATCTGTGTCGAGCGTGCTCATGTACTTTGCTGATGTGATGCATGGTGAAGCGCGGCAACCGCACACGATGCAAGCCTAGACATCGCACTATCAGAACGCGAATTCAAAATCACAGGAACTTTTGCACCCAAGACAACACCAGCGCCTTCGGCGTGGCTGATATAGGCCAGTTGCTTTGCGAGCATATTGCCTGCATCAAGACCTGGGACCAGCAAAATATTGGCCTGCCCCGCCACACCGCCTTTTAGTCCTTTTGTTCGCGCTGCGCCAAGATCCACAGCATTATCCATAGCAAGAGGGCCTTCGACCAGACCGCCACGAATCTGACCGCGATCAGCCATTTTCGATAACAATGCAGCATCGATAGACGATTGAATAGCCGGATTGACCGTTTCAACCGCGCTCAACACGCCAACACGCGGCTCCATGCCGATCGATCTTGCAAGATCAATAGCGTTCTGACAAATATCAACTTTTATTGCAAGATCGGGTGCAATATTGATTGCGGCATCGGTCACAATCAAAGGCTCAGGCATACCCGGAACGTCCATCACAAACACATGGGTGAATCGTCGCCCTCCCCGTAGACCATGGGTTTTATCAAGCATGGGCCGAAGCAAATCATCAGTATGCAAATGCCCCTTCATCACGGCTGCTGCTCTTCCCTCGCGAACAATCGCACAGGCTTTGGCAGCGACCGCATCGTCACTACCCTGCACATCAATCATCTCAAAGCCTGAGAGATCCTCTTGCAATTGCTCAGCAGCTCGCCTGATGGCATCTGCCCTGCCAATCAGAATCGGCACAATCACCGACTCGCGGGCAGCTAGCAATGCACCAGCCAAGGCATTTGTCTCGGTGGGACAAACGACTGCCATCGGCAAAGGCTGCAGGGGCCTAACCTTTTCAAGCAAGTGCTCAAAGTGCCGGTGCCTTTGCACAACGAGTCCTGGCAAGGCAATATTGGCCTCAATATGTGTTGAGGGTGCGCTAACAAGCGCTTCGCCGCTCACAATCAAGGCGTCATCGACAAGTCGATGCACCGTGGTTTGCAAGAGCACCAACCCATCGGCCTGCTTTTCGATGACCTTCACCCGACAGATAAGTTCTTCACCAGCATGGGCCCACTCGTGAAACTCTAGATGTTGGCGCCTGTAAAGCGTACCTGCACCTGGAAGCTGGGTGCCCAGGACTGCTGAAATCAAGGAAGCAACGAATAGGCCTGGCGCAACCCGCTGTTGGGTATTCGAAGACGACGCAAGCTCCTGTGGTTCGGACCAATTGGCATCGCTGAGATGCAAGGAATTATAATTTCCAGAACACGCCGCAAAAGCAAACAGATCATCGGTTGTTATGAGGCGCTTGATCTCAGCCGATTCGCCAGGCTCAAGCTCTGCAAAGGTGCGGTTCATCAGGCGCATCAAACCCTCCTGGTACTTTTGCCTTTGGCAGGCTTTCGAGCGCTAGTCGCACGTGGCGCCTTTGGGATCGCTGCTTCAAGAGCCTTGCTTTCATGATGATCCTCGCTTATCAGCGCGCGATACACATCGGTATGGCGACGGGGGCTTGCATGAAGTGGATTTTCTAGAACATTTTCAATGTTGGTATCAAGATCGAGCACCTGCCTAAATCGTTTTAATAAATGGATCGTATCAGCTGACATCTCATCGACCGAACCTGGAATGTATTGCACCAATTGAACTGCGAGTTCGCGCTCGGCGAGCTCATGGATCAAGCCTGCTAGAGTTTCAATGGCAAGCTCAGGCTCAAAACTTGCGATGATGGTTTGCTGGTGGATGATCATGGCACGGCGCTCTGCACCAAGCGACTTAAAGGGCTCATCCATGGTTAGCACCTGGCTTGAGCGCTCAAGGCGGTCACGGCGAACCTGACCACGATTGTCCGCCAGCAAAACAAGCATACGAATCACGGCTTCGGCAAAGCCACCTTGCTCGATTGCCTCAAGCGCTTTGGCTACCTCAGGAAGGCCTCTTACTTCATCGCCGGTTTTCAGGGTTCGACGCGACTCATGGGTTTTGCCAAAAGCTCTACCCCAGGGTGTGGACCAAAAGCCATAAAACGCAAGCTCATAACCCATGTCGCGGGTATCGCGATAAAAATCAATCATTTGTTCAGTTGCCTGAACCCAAAACGACTCTGCCGCCACAAAGGGATTGTCCTCAGCTGCCTTATGACGGTTTTCCTTCACCCGACTTGCGGCTGCCGCCACGGGTGCCATCAGCGGGTTTTTGGTCGAGAGCATGGCACGACTGAGTCGTTGGGGGTGTGCCGCGCGGGAAAGCTCAGCCGAGGTATGCGTAACGCCTGCCTTGACCCATGGACGGAGCACTGCGTCATACATTTGAGCCTGAACTTCAGACGTACGGGCCACCGCGGCAAAGGGCCGCTCATCAGCAACCCCATCATCAAGGGCGCGTAAGTCGTCCATTGTGCGCTCGGAAAAACTCACGGTGAAAGGCTTTTTGCCGTCGACTTCTTTGATATCTTCGATTTGCATCTCATGCAGCCCAGGTGCCAGGGCTTCAATCGTTTCAAGAGTTGAAGCGACCTCGCTATGCTCCTTATTGGCGATTTGCGATGACACGAAGATACCGAGATGGCCGACCTGCTCGTGTACCATGTAAATGATGCGCTGACCACGGATGCGAATTTCACCAACGTCGGCATAAGTATCGACAATCCAATTAAGTGCTTGTTGCGGTGGGGTGATATTGTCACCGTGGCTTGCAAAAACGATGATCGGCGCCCTGATGGCCTTTAGATCAACAGGGCGACCCGGTTCGAGGCGCGCTTCATTCTTGGTCAGGCGATTACCAACGAAAAGCTGCTCAACAATCCAGCGAATTTCAGCCTCGTTGAGTAGGAAAAATCCGCCCCACCAGGTTTCAAATTCCAGAAAGGCTTCATCGCCTTTATCAATATCACGATAAAGATCAGTATATTTTCTAAAAAGGGTGCGTGCTGGATTCAATAGTTCGAAATTCTGTACTAAATGCGCACCGTCGAACTTTCCACCACCAAGGTCTGAGAGCATCATCGGAATCCATGTACCACCTAGCACGCCTGCGTTGTAACGCATGGGATTTTCGCCAACCTTGCCTGCCCAGGGCGTGACCGGGGCGCCATTGATCACGATCGGGCCCGTAAGGTCGGTATTGCTCGCGGCAAGCAATAGCGTCGCCCAACCACCCTGACAGTTACCAGTGACGACAGGCTTTGGTGCATCGGGGTGTAGACGCATAACCTCGCGTACAAAAGCTGCCTCGGTCCGAGTCACGTATGAAAGAAACTGTCCGGGTTCGGGATCGCGACGAAAGGCGACAAAATACACAGGGTGATGTTCGCGAAGGGCCACACCCACTTGAGAGTCGGTCTTAAAGCCACCAATACCTGGTCCGTGGCCAGCACGAGGATCGATAACGATATAAGGCCGACGGCTGTTGTCGATCGTAATGCCATCAGGAGGCAGAATTTTAAGGAGCTGGTAATTTGATGGATACTTTTGATCACGACCGTCCATGACGATCTCATAATCATAGGCAAGTACAGGGGGGCAGCCCTTCGCTTCATGTTCTAGAAAGATATCACCGCGTTTGCGCAGGGTATCCATCGTGAGGCAGGCCCGCTCTGTGGCATCAAGCAGGTATTTTCCCAGTCAGCCCAAAGCGAGCCCTGTTGCTGGGCAAGATTCATAGCGCTTGCAAGCGCCTCGCTGTTTTTCATCAGTTCAGCGCTGCGTTTACCGTGAATATCACGGATCCGTTGTGCGTTTCGGCTGGCTGCTGTGCTCAGTATATCGCTGCTACCCACGCCAGCCTGCATCTCGGATTCGCTGTTTTGCATCGAGCGGCGCCACAAATCGAACACATCATTCAGTTGCCTTGCAAAACTCGATGGATCGGCAGCAAGATGGTCGAATATATTACTCATTGCGAAACTTCCTATAACGCTTTGTTAATGGATGCTCTTAGCCGAGTCAAGGCACTAGGCCATATGATGCAGACCGGCATCCACATAAATCACATCACCCGTCATACCCGAGGCCGCGCCGCCGACCAAAAAGGCCACCACACGCCCTACTTCAGCGATATCGACCAAACGATGCTCAGGTGTTCTTTCGACTGCCATGCGGACGAGTTCATCGAAATGATCGATACCGCTCGCCGCTCTTGTCTTGAGCGGGCCCGGCGATACGGCGTAGACCCTGATTTTGGATTGACCTAGTTCATGCGCCATATAGCGAACCGTTGACTCAAGTGCAGCCTTCACGGGGCCCATCATGTTGTAGTTCTGAACGACCTTGTCGGCACCGTAATAACTCATCGTAACAAGTGCACCACCCGGCCTCATCAGCGGCTCGGCGTGATGGGCAAGTTCGACAAAGGAATGGCAGGAGATTTGCATCGCCTGCAAGAAACCTTCGCGCGAGCAGTCAACAATTCGGCCGTGCAAATCGTCTTTTGGTACAAACGCTATTGAATGAATAATGAAATCAAGATAGCCCCACTGAGCCTTGATCTGCTCAAACATGCTTGCCACCGCCGATTCCTCAGCCACATCGAGGGGGAGTAGCATCGAAGCGCCGATCTGTTTGGCAAGCGGCTCAACATAAGGCTTTGCCTTAGCATTTAAGTAGGTTAATGCGACTTCAGCGCCAAAGCCACGCAATTTGGCAGCACAGCCAAAGGCAATGCTGTGCTCGTTGGCAACGCCCACAATCAAGC
>VGHV01000164.1 GCA_016868095.1 Betaproteobacteria bacterium | reverse complement strand
ATTGGTGGTGCACTTGCGGAAAGAGCGCTGCACAGCCCTTTTGTGATGGCTCACACGCCAAGGATGCGTGGCAGCCCATGCGCTTTGAGTCAACACGCGATGAGCTGGTTTACCTTTGCAGTTGTAAGAAAACTAAGCGAGCGCCTTTTTGTGATGGTAGCCATAACACAGAGGATTTGCCAGCAGATCGATCGTAACATGATAACGATATATTCATGATATCCGTCGACCGGCATCAAGGCCTCTTCACCCTACAACTGTGCCACGCCGAGCGCGGCAATGCGCTGAGTGTCGCGATGGTCCGGGCGATACAGCAAGCCGTCGATGAGGCCATCGCAGACGCTGGCGTTCATTCCCTACTTTTTTCAAGCAGCGCCAAACACTTTTGCACAGGCTTTGATCTTAGCGAGCTCGACGATCTCTCCGATCAAAACCTCATTGAAAGGTTCATTGCCATTGAGCACTTGCTGCAAAGTATTTGGTACGCCCCTATGCGTTGCGTCGCTCTTTGCCAAGGCAGGGCTTGGGGTGCTGGCGCTGACTTATTGGCCGTCTGCGACGAAGCCTGGCTTGGAACAGAGGTAAGCATCCGCTTTCCGGGCGTTGGTTTTGGCCTGATTTTGGGCAGCCGGCGCCTTGGAAGCATTGTCGGAACAGCTCGGGCCATGCAATGGCTGAGCGGTGGCCTAAGCGTGGATCAAAGCCAAGCGCTTGCCAGTGGTTTTGGTAAAGCTAGCCCTGATACGAATGCCTATGCCTATTTGCTTGACATGCTCAGGCAGCCGCCTTTAGCTGATCGCAAGACCATGGAGCAATTACGGCAGCAATTGCGGCCCGATTACCGCCAGGCCGACATGGATGCACTCGTTGCTTCAGCAAGTTTGGGTAGCATCAAAGAACGCATCATGGCCTATCGAGCGCTAACTTTGGCGAATCGTCCCCAAAGCAACTAGCTCGGCAATACGCTCTTCACTGAGTCCTGCCTCAGCGAGCGCCTGCCTCGTATGCTCGCCAAGGCGCGGTGCAGGATGGCGTAAAAGCCCTGGTGTTTCGCTAAGTTTTGGAACAATGCCAGGTTGTGTGAGTGCATAGGCTTCACGGGCCGTTGATGGGATCAACATGTCACGAGCCTGATAATGCGGATCTTTTGCAATATCTTGAGCGTTGTAAATTCTACCTGCTGGCACCGAAGCATCGTGAAGCTGGGCTAAAACGCTCTCAACCGAACGCTCCGCTGTCCACGATGCAATCGCCTCATCAAGCCTTGTGACTTGGGCAACCCGCCCTGCGTTGTCCTGTAGCGCCCGATCATGTGCCAAATCCTCTCGCCCAATGGCTGTCATCAATCGCTTGAAAATGCCATCGCCATTGCCTGCTATTAAAACAAGACCGTTATTGCAACGATATGCATTAGTTGGGGCAATGCCAGGCAGCGCGCTGCCCGAAGGCTCGCGAACCAAACCCGTCACGCTGAACTCAGGAATCAGACTCTCCATCATGTTGAAAACCGACTCGTATAAAGCGACATCGATAACCTGGCCTTTTCCGCCGCGCACTTCGCGCTCGCGCAAAGCCATCATGATCCCGATAACCCCATGCAATGCGGCAAGCGAGTCGCCAATGGACACACCAACCCGCACTGGTATTTGACCCGGCTCGCCGCTTAGATAACGCAAACCTCCCATCGCCTCGCCGATCACACCAAACCCAGGCCGATCCTTATAAGGGCCAGTCTGCCCATAGCCTGAGATCCGCAGCATGATCAAACCGGGATGGTCTTCACTTAACCGCTCATAGCTTAGTCCCCACTGCTCAAGCTGCCCCGGACGGAAGTTTTCAATCAGCACATCGCAGTCGCGCACAAGCTCGCGCACCAAGGCTTGACCCTCGCTTTGCCTCAAGTCAATAGCAATCGAGCGCTTATTTCTTGATTGCGATTCCCACCAAATCGAGTTGCCGTCTTTCAAAACCCGCCAGTTACGCAAGGGATCACCCCCGTCTGGGGCCTCGACCTTCAACACCGAAGCGCCGAAATCGGCTAAGACCCGGGCACAAAATGGGCCTGCGATCAGTTGACCCAATTCAAGGACACGCAAGCCAGCCAGGGGAAGCTTCGAGGCTCTTGCGTCATGGTTCATCGAAGCAGCGTTTGGGTTTGAATGCGACATACTTATGGTTTTCCCTATGCGACATTGGATAATTCAAATGGTGGCAAAGCAAAGTCTGACACCGGCATGATGGCTAAAGCGATGAGTGTTACACCTGCGGACCCGAACCTTGTCCCAAAAGCATCAAAAATGCCCCTACCAAGCATCTCAGCTTGTGGGGATCAGTGGATGATGGTTGATTGGCACGACCACCCAAAGGCGAATCAGGCAGCACGCAGTTTGGCGGCACTTTTGCGGCAAGAGCCGCAGGCCTTTTGCGATGAAGTCGTCGCAGGTGTGCGCACGATGGCGATGCGGCTTCCTGAAACAAGAGGCTTACAAAACCCGAATCAGGCAGTCTCATGGCGAGACCAAGCACAGGCATGGCTTAGCGAAAAGGCAAAAGAGGCTTTATGCTGGCCAGCATCCGAGGGGCGATTACAAGTTCTGCCGGCTTGCTATGAACCACCGCTTGCCCCAGATCTAGTCTTGGTCGCTGAGCGTTGCGGTTTGTCAGTGAGTGATGTGATCCGGCATCACCTGGAAAGCGAGCTCGTTGCTGAGGTTATCGGTTTTATGCCTGGTTTTGCCTATTTAGGGGGCTTGCACCCGGCGCTGAAGCTGCCAAGACGGGATTCGCCCCGACAAAAGGTTCCCGAGGGAAGTATTGCGATTGCTGGCAATCAATCTGCGGTTTATCCAAGTCCAACGCCAGGCGGTTGGCACTTAATTGGCGCATGCCCGCTTCGCTTGTTTCGACCGCTGTGTGACCCGCCCGCTTTGATTCAAGAGGGTGATCGCATCCGCTTTGAGCGGATCTCACTCGAAGCCTTCGAGCAACAATGGAGCCAGCGGTGAAGCCATTGCTTAAGGCCTCGGGACCAAACAGGCAAAAAGTCTCGGAAGATGATGCTGACAAAGATCCTGAAAAGATGTCAGAAAGGCCGTCAGTGACAGCCAAGCGGCCGCCCAACAAAGCCAAAGAACGCGATGTAGCAAATCTTTGTATCCGCAAAGCGGGGCTTCTCACCACGGTTCAAGACCAGGGGCGCTCACACATGGCGCACTGGGCTCTTTCAAGGGGTGGAGCAGCCGACCCGATGGCGGCAAGACTTGCCAATTTATTGGTCGGTAATCGCCCTGATGAGGCCGTCATCGAGATTACCGGGCCGGGGCCGCAAATCTACAGCCCCTGCGACCTTTGGATGGCCAGTTATGGCGCTGAGCACGAGCTTGTTCTGCAAGAGCTTGCCGGCCGCCCGCTGCGCAAAGCCATGGTTTTGCCCCTGCATCGACCTTTGTTTATCCCAGCAGGCAGCTTGCTTCAGTGGCGCGCGCCTCGTCAGGGATGGCGTAGCTGGGTTGCCTTCGCAGGTGGACTTCAAACGCCGCTGGTTCTGGGCAGCCGTAGCGCTCATCTTGCCGCTGGCATCGGCGGACAACGTCTTGAGGCCCAGGATATCCTCGCGCTGAATCCTGAGGTGGAGGGGATTAGCGTGCAACGGGCCCTAGCCGCACTTGGAGGCGAACTCGGGCAACGCGCAACAGGTCATGGCGAATGTGCTTGGCCACGCTGGCGCATTGCATCGACGATTCCCGATGGTTGGCCCTTGCTCGACGTGCCGGTTATCAAGGGCAGGCATTGGGCCGCGCTCGACGCCACCGAACAGCAGGCCCTGATGGATCAAGTGTGGAAAGTCAGCTCGCAAAGTAACCGGCAAGGCCTAAGGCTAGAGGCAAGCGGCGAGGGCAGGCCTTTAAACACAGCCAGCCTACCCCAGCTTGCGAGCGAGGCTGTCCATCTTGGCACGGTTCAGTTGCCGCCAGCCGGCCTGCCGGTGATTCTTATGGGTGAGCATCAGACCACTGGGGGCTATCCGCGGGTGCTCGAGGTGGCTTCGGCCGCCTATCCCATGCTCTCGCAAGCAGCGGCTGGTAACTTCATTCAGTTTCACTTAATTTCACTTGAAGAGGCCGATCGGATGTCCTACGCCATGCAAAGGCTACAAATCCGCGTCGAGCAGGCCTTGCAAGCAAAATTCGGACAAAGCTTTCACGATACGGAGCATAGGCGATGAAACAAGCAGAGCACGGGCAAACGACAACGGGCAAAGCGATGATCGATCTGAATGCCGATATGGGGGAAAGCTTTGGTCCCTGGACGATGGGTAATGACGCAGCCCTTATGCCGCTTATCAGCTCAGCCAATATTGCCTGTGGTTTTCATGCAGGCGACCCTTCCACTGTCCGCGCAACTGTCAATCGGGCGGCGGCGCAGGGTGTGGCGATCGGCGCTCATCCCGGCCTGCCCGATTTACAAGGATTCGGCCGACGCACCATGAGCATTAGCCCTGATGAGGCTTACGAGCTTGTCCTCTACCAAGCAGGCGCCTTAAGCGCTTTTGCGCAAGCAGCCGGGTCGCGATTGCATCATGTGAAGGCTCATGGCGCGCTCTACAACATGGCTGCCAAAGACCGCGCGCTGTCCAAAGCCATGGCACATGCCGTGAAGGACTTGGGCGGGGGTGTGAAGATGTATGTGCTTGCTGGCAGCCTCATGGAGGAAGAGGCACGATTGGCGGGCTTGCATGTTCGATGCGAGGTGTTCGCAGATCGCCGATACATGCCAGACGGCACCCTCACCCCCAGAAGCCGGCCCGACGCACTGATCATCGATGAGTCCGAGTCGGTTGCCCATGTTTTGCGCATGGTCAATCAGGGCCATTTGATAGCTGTCGATGGCAGCAAGGTGCCTGTTTCGGCTGATACCTTGTGCATCCATGGCGATAAAGCAACCGCCGTACCCTTTGTGAGAGCTCTAAGAGAGGCGCTTTCGCTAGCTCGCGTCGAAGTCCGCGCCCATTAAGCGACGACCCAAAGCCTCTGATCAAGAGCCTCTTAGCAAGGCAAAAAGCTCTCAAACATGGCGCGCCCGGCAGGAATCGAACCTGCGACCCCTGGCTTCGGAGGCCAGTCCGCGTTCCGCGGGATACGTTCTTTCTTGTTCTAATTCAATGACATAGAGCGTCTTCGCTTCTAAGTTTAATGGTCCTGACCACCTCCTGACCAACGGAGGCAGCACATGGCATCAATTAGGCATCGAGGCGATAAATGGCAAGCACGCATCAAGAGAAATCATCAGGTCATCGAAAAGTCCTTTCGACTCAAAGCTGACGCTCAACGATGGGCACTAGTGACCGAAATGGAGCTTGAACGTAGGACTTACCAGATAACGCCCCATAGTTATTCTCAAACCCTCAGGGACGCACTCATGAGGTATAAACGCGACGTCACACCTAAAAAACGAGGTGCTGAGATCGAACGGATCCGCATCGGTGCGCTCCTTAGGCATGGTTTAGCTTCAAAGGCACTCTCTGAAATCCGTGCTCCCGATGTCGCCGCCTATCGCGATGAAAGGATTCGAGCTGGAAAATCAGCGAGCACGATTTCAAAGGAACTAGGCCTAATATCCGCCATCTTCAAGACAGCGAAGGCGGAGTGGGGTTACAAAGCACTCTCCAACCCAGTAACCGGTATCTCAAAACCCCGCCAACCAGAAGGACGAAAACGGCGCCTGCTCGTTGGTGAGGAAGCGTCACTTCTAAGTGCGCTAGACACTCATGGCACCAAAACCAGTC
>VGHV01000163.1 GCA_016868095.1 Betaproteobacteria bacterium | reverse complement strand
CTTCGACCCATGGGTTTAGGCTTTGGGTGATGACAAACCCGAGCGGATAATCCTTTATACAGTAAAGCAGACCTTTGAAATCATAACGGTCTAAGTCCTCAAGCGCTTCGATCAAGGGAAGATCGTCGGTTTGGCCAACCTCTTTAGCCTTTTGCTTCATCCAACGCGCTAGGGTCTGTAAAACAAGCGAACGATGTTGCGATGTAATCGGTAAGACATGGATCGCTTCACGAGCAAGCAGTTGCATCATTTGCGCCTTGCGTTTGCGCAACTTGGGCCCTTGATAGTGAAGAAACTGTTCTTTAGGGTAAAGGTAATCAGCATCGTCGGTACTGGCATACCAGGTCAAAGCAGGCAAATGTGCAGCCTTAAAGGCTTGCTCTATATTGATTCGCCAAGGATCAGGAATCGGATAAAGACAATCGAATTGCTCAAGCGCATGAAGTAAGACATCTGCTTTCACCTGGCCTAAATCGCTAAGCGCTAAGGCATGCGCCTGACCGTCATAAGTTTTACCACGTAGCCAGTTGCTACCTTCCAATCGATAATCGTGTGCACGTCGAAACAAAAACAAATTCGCTGCATGCAAATCGGAGGGGCAAGCGCCACCTAAATCCTTGGCGATGACGCGAAGCGCTACTTGGGCCTTTTTAAAGTCTGCCCAAGTCTGCTCAGGCATTGGCCAGCCATTGCGGGTGATATCGCCGCTCGCCCTTTCGAGGTGGTTCTGCTGGCGGGCCTGCAAAGCACTGGGCAATAGCCATCCAGGATTGCGCCGCTGGGCCAATGACCGTCAACTCAGTATCTTCCCAGTTGCGGCGTTGAGTCACCACCAGACAAAAATCCAGGGCCTCCCCTTGAATACGCTGACTTGAGCTCGGCTCGCCCCACTGCCAACGCGCTTGCTGAGGTCCGCGCAAATCGACGAAAGGTACTTGATCAGGAACATCGAGCTGGCGATTTCGGAAAGTCCACGCAAAAGTGCTCACACCAAGATGCGCGATTGGTTTGAGCACCTCAGAGGCAATACGAACCCGCCCAAGGCGATCGTAAATATCCTGCCCATGCGCCCAAGTCTCCATCATGCGGGCTGTTGCAAAGGATAGAGCGCTCATCGAAGGTCCATACCAAGGCAAACGGTCCTTAGGACCTAAGGCTCGAAGCGCTGACATGAGTTGAAGAAAACGCTCGCGCCAGAGCCGACATAGATCAAGGGGTTTAACCTGATGATAGTGGCTCCTTGCCACTGCGCTGATAGGCTGGCCTTGCACCATCAGCTCGAGTAGATCCGTCGCGTGTCGACGGAAAGCAGACTCATCCTTGATCGCTAACAAAGCCGCTTCATCGAAATAGCAAAGATGTGCTATTTCATCCCAAGCGGTCCATCCAAAAAAATCAGTGGGCAGCCACCATGCCGCCTCATCGAGTCCTTCAAGCTCATTGCATAAGTCCTCGTAAGCCGCCTGGAGCAACAATAGCGTCTCTTGCCACATAGTTATCCTCGATCAAGGCTATCAAGGCATTATCACTCATGACATCGACTAGCTCGCCTGCCCATTTGATAAAACCATACACATAGCAGCCCGACTTTCAGATAGCAGCCATAATTTCAGATAGCAGCCAGACATACAGATGGCAGCCAGAACTTCAGATAGCTGTCCGGCTTTCCTAGACGGCAATCATCGACCGAACCTCATCCTTAGCCATGTCATGACCTTGGCCGCGCGCAATAATCTGCCCGCGCGACATCACCAAATAATCATCGGCTAAGGACTCTGCAAAATCGTAATACTGTTCTACTAATAAGATCGCCATGTGTTGTTCGGTCGCCAAACGACGAATCACTCGGCCAATATCTTTGATGATGGACGGCTGAATCCCTTCGGTCGGCTCATCGAGTAACAAGAGCTTGGGCCTTGATAAAAGCGCTCTTGCAATCGCTAGCTGTTGCTGCTGGCCACCCGACAAATCGCCCCCTCGACGGTGTTTCATTTGCTCAAGCACAGGAAACCATTGCATGACCCATGGCGGAATTCTCGAGCCATCGGCACCTTTCAAGACAGCTAGTCCACTCAGTAGATTCTCCAAGACCGTCAACCGATTAAAGATTTCGCGCCCCTGCGGCACATAGGCAAGACCTTGAGCGACACGTTGGTGTGGGGCAAGGCCGAGTAGATCGCGTCCTTGAAGCTGCAAACTCCCACTACGAGGCGCAATCAAGCCCATAACAACCTTGAGTAAGGTGGACTTTCCCACCCCGTTTCGGCCCAGCAAGCATGTAATCTTGCCAGGTCTAAGGCTGAAACTCAGGTCGCGCAAGATATGACTACCGCTATAAAATTGGTTGAGTTCGGACACCTCAAAAAAACTAGCGTCCAAGATAAACCTCCACCACGTTTGAGTCGGATTGAACTTGGCTCAGACTGCCTTCAGCAAGCACCGAGCCCTCGTGTAGTACCGTGACACGATGTGCAATTTTCGCTACAAACTCCATATCATGCTCGACCACCATCATGGAGTGCTTACCGCGTAAGTCCATAATCAAGGCAGCCGTGCGATCGGTTTCAGCATCGGTCATACCCGCAACTGGCTCGTCGAGCAAAATCAAAGCTGGGTCTTGAATCAACAGCATGCCGATCTCAAGCCACTGCTTTTGCCCATGGGACAGCTCCCCTGCCAGACGATCTGCGCTTTCCAGAAGTCCGACCGTGCCCAGCATCTCATCGACACGGTCAACCTGCTCGGCACTAGGACGACCGACCAAACATCGCCATAACGATCGCCGTCCCGGTAACGCAAGCTCGAGGTTGCTCCGTACGCTATGAGCCTCAAAAACAGTCGGCTTTTGAAACTTTCTGCCAATCCCCTTGTTGGCTATCTCGGTCTCAGTCAGGCGCAACAAATCGATTGTTTGACCAAAAAAGGCAGTGCCATGATCGGGCTTGGTTTTGCCCGTAATAATATCCATCATCGTTGTCTTACCGGCACCATTAGGGCCGATCACACAACGAAGCTCTCCGCGATCAATCGTGAGCGAGAGCTTATTGAGGGCACGAAATCCATCAAAACTCACCGTAATATCTTCTAGATATAGGATTGGGCCATGCGAAGTGTCAACACGGTCACGCGGCGCTGAACTTAAGCCCATGTTAGGTCTTCCTCCAGGGTATAACCAAGCTTCCCGACTCTCGCCTGATCAAGCCAATCATGCCCTTAGGGAGAAATAAAGTAACCGCGACAAATACAAAACCGAGGACAAAAAGCCAGAGTTGAGGGAACGCAACAGTAAACCAGCTCTTGGCGCCATTGACCGCGAACGCTCCCAAAATCGGCCCAATCAAACTTCCACGGCCTCCAATCGCAGCCCAAATCGCAATTTCAATCGACTGCGCAGGCGACATCTCACTCGGATTGATAATCCCTACTTGAGGCACATACAAGGCTCCTGCAATCGCGCTGATGATTGCTGCAACTACCCAGGCAAAGAGCTTGAAATGAATGCTTCGATAGCCGATAAACAGAAGTCTTGCCTCGGATTCGCGAATCGCCGTAAGCACTTGACCTGCTCTTGAATTGACAATGGAGCGACAAAAGAGATAGCTTGCTACCAGGGGCCAGCGCCGATAAGGCAAGTAGGAGTGAACGCATGAATGGCTCTGCAATCGGATAGCCCAGGATCCTTTTGAAATCGGTAAATCCGTTATTACCTCCAAAACCCATATCGTTACGGAAAAATGCAAGCATCACCGCGTAGGTTAGTGCTTGCGTCATGATTGAGAAGTAAACACCTTTAATACGCGAGCGAAACGCAAGATAGCCAAAGACAGCGGCGATCAAGCCCGGCACCACAACGATGAGCACTAATGTTGCGGCAAATGAGTCGCTGAGGCTCCAGTACCAGGGCAATGCCTTCCAGTCGAGAAAGACCATGAAGTCGGGCAAGTCGCTTTGATACACGCCATCTCGACCGATTTGGCGCATCAAATACATCCCAAACAAATAACCGCCCAGCGCGAAAAACAAGCCCTGCCCTAAGGACAAAATCCCGGTGTAGCCCCAGATCAAGTCCATCGCAAGTGCCAGCATGGCAAAACACAAAAACTTCCCGAGCAAAGTCATCCAAAACGCAGAAATATGCAGGTCATGATCGGCCGGGAAAGCACTGTGGGCAATCACCATCCAAGTTGCGACCAGCACCATCGCTCCGATCAAGCCCGGAGCAAGCCAAGCATGGCCTCGCATTATGTCTCCGCACTGCGACCCTTGAGAGCGAAAAGCCCCTGCGGTCGACGCTGTATGAACAAAATAATAAAAATCAGCACTGTAATCTTTGCTAGAACAGCGCCTGCGACTGGTTCAAGTATTTTTGAAATCGACCCAAGACCTAGCGCTGCAATAGCCGTACCGGCTAATTGACCGACCCCGCCCAGCACCACCACCATGAAGGAATCGACAACATATTGCTGCCCTAAATCGGGCCCGACATTGCCGATTTGAGACAGTGCAACCCCACCAAGCCCGGCGATACCGCAGCCAAATCCAAAAGTCAGCATATCCACGCGGTCGGTAGCAATCCCAGTGCAGGCAGCCATCGCTCGATTCTGGGTGACCGCTCTAACAAAAAGACCAGATCGGGTCTTTTGTAGAACAAGATAAACCGCCCATAAAACTGCTAGGGCAAAGCAAAGAATCACAGCTCGGTTAAAAGGTATACCGATGTCGCCTGCCAGGCTTATCGAACCCGAAAGCCAAGAAGGATTTTCCACTTCGACATTCTGGGCACCAAAGAGCAGGCGACAGCCCTGAATCAGCAGCAAACTCACCCCCCAAGTGCTTAGCAAGGTTTCCAATGGTCTGCCATACAGCCAGCGAAGCACAGATCGCTCCAAAGCCATCCCGATAAGGGCGCACAAAAGGAAAGCAGTAGGCAGAGCCGCAAACAGGTACCAATCAAACCATGAGGCTGCAAACTGTCGAAAAAAGCCTTGCACCAGATAGGTTGCATAGGCGCCAATCATCAGAAATTCGCCATGCGCCATGTTGATCACACCCATTAGGCCATAGGTGATCGCAAGGCCAAGCGCTGCCAGTAAGAGCACGCTACCTAAACTTAGGCCTGAAAAAACCGCAGCGAGCATCTCGAAAATCCTGACACGCTCATCCATTTGCTTAAGCGCGAGCTTCGCAGCCTCTCTCACGCTTTCTTCTGGCTCTAAAAACTGTCCCGATTCCTTTCTCAAAAGATCCTGAAGTTTTCGCCTAACATGCACTTCATCGGATGCAGCAAGCAACCGTACTGCATCAAGACGGCGCTGCACTTGTGTCGATTGCAAGCTGAGATTGGCTAAAGCGAGCATTAAGGCCTGCTTAACCTGTACATCCTGCTCTTTTCGGCCTATCGATTCCATAGCATCCAAATACGCGATGGTTTCGGAATCCTGTAATCGCTTAGCCGCTCCAAGTCGTCGCTTCGTGTCGTCATGGCTCAAATCAATGAATGCCAGTGCCGCTTCGATCGCAGCCCTTAGCCGATTATTGACAGTCACTGTTTCGGCTGACTCGGGCTTTTGAGTGCTATCGTTAGCCTCGATAAGACGCCATTCGCCGGATGGCAGGCGAAAGAGTTGTTCATCGTCGAGAGCAAGCAGCATCGCTGCCGCCTGCGGATGCGATGTCAAGGCGATCCTTTCAATCGCTATCATTCTTTTATCAGGATCATCGCTTAACAATTCATCGAGTACCGATCGAGGTATCGGCTCGATCGGTGTTTGAGCAGACAAGGGGCCAAGCG
>VGHV01000162.1 GCA_016868095.1 Betaproteobacteria bacterium | reverse complement strand
ATCTTATGAATTATATATTCGATGAGCAAGTTCCTCCACCGCATGAATCGGTTCACCGATGTGAGCGCTTTGATCGCTTTAAAATCTGCCTTAATCATGCTTGGGAGGACCTCAACATCATCGAACACGAACATCAAGATGGCAAACACCGGCAAGTGGTTCAAGTCCAAAGCAATCAAGGGAGTCATGTTTTCGATCAGGTTATCCTTGCCACCGGATTTGATGTCGACCTCATGGCTCGGACTGACCATGAAAACTTTGCATACGCGGTTCAACGCTGGCGTGATTACGTAAGCCCGGATGCCGCAAACGCGTTTCCAGAGTCGGCCCGTTTTCCCTACCTTGGCCCTGGCTTTGAATTTCTACCGCGTTCAGATGTGGAAGGCTACGGGTGGGTGCGTCGCATCCACGCATTCAACTGGGGCTGCGCAATCAGCCATGGCCCATTGGCAGGTGACATCCCGGGCTTACGCGTCGGTATTGAGCGGCTAAGCCAAGCGATTGTTTCGCGGCTATTTACCGACGATGTTGAATCTCACAAGGCTTCGCTCATGCACTTCGACGATCGAGAACTCGAATCCACCCAATGGTTTGTCCAACGCTAGGCAGCATCGACCTTGTTTCAGTCGATCGATGCACCCGATGCCTTGACCACTTCAGCCCAGCGCTGACGATTCAGGCGCACTGTTTGGCGGAACTGCTCCGGCGTTTCAATTCGCACCTGATTTCCGCGGCTTGCAAAGCGCTCACGAATAGCCGACTGTCCGAGCACTTGCCTCACAGCATCGTTAATCGCCTTAACAGCTGCGGGGTCCATTTGCTTAGGACCAAACAGCGCAAACCAAATACCCGAGTCGTACCCGGGATAGCCCGACTCGGCAATTGTCGGGATCTCAGCAAGCGCACTGACCCGCTTAGCGCTACTTACTGCAAGCAGTCTAATCCGCTCACTTTTCAATTGAGGCAGTATGGTTTGTACTTGATTGAAAATACAGCAAACCTCGCCCTTTAAAACCGCTTGAAGTGCTTCAGGGCCACCCTTGTAGGGCACGTGCGTCATCTCAAGCGAGGCACGCGCAAGAAACTCAGCCATGGCAAGATGGACACCCGTGCCGTTACCGGTCGATGCATAGTTGAACTTGCCCGGTTGAGCCCGCACTTGATCAACAAAGCTCTTTAGGTCCTTAGCATCAATCACACTCGGATTGATGACTAAGACATTACTCACGTCGACCAAAGGCGCAACCGCCGTGAAATCTGCCTCGACATCAAAGGCCAACTTTTTGTATAACGATGCATTGATCCCGTGCGAGGCAGCCGTTCCCAGCAAGAGGGTGTGACCATCGGGCTTTGCCTGAGCAACATGAGCCGAGGCGATGTTACTTCCAGCACCCGGACGGTATTCCATGACCAGTCTGGTGCCTAGAGCTTGCTCGAGCGGCTCTTGGAGCTGACGAATCACCACATCAATCCCGGAACCAGCAGAAAAGCCTTGAACGATCACAATAGGTTTACCACCCCAGTCGTGGGCTGCTGCGGGCCGCATAGCAAGCACCATCAATAGGCAAACAATCGCCCAAGACAGCCCGCTCGGCCAAGCTTTGGTCCAACGACTTGCGAGCGTCTTAATCCTGCAGATTTCTCCCAACACCCATTTACCCTTCAACATAAGCCTGGCGCCCATCTCATTCCCTATAAATTCTTCATGCAAGCCGAATCAAAGCTTACGCAGTTGGTCAAGCTCGGCACACTCAACCCGCATAATTTAGTTGCTCAAGGTGCACAATTTAGACCTAGGCAGCAAGCTTTCGGCAAAGGACGAATCACATGCACTTTGAACTTCGAGAAGAACAACAACAATTCCAGGATACCGTATTACGGTTTGCGCGCGATGAACTCGCTGCAGGTGCGCTCGAGCGTGCCCACGATCCCAACTACCCCTGGGATGTGTCAAGGAAAATGGCCGATATGGGTTTGATGGGCCTATGTTTGCCCGAATCGGACGGTGGCCAAGGCGGTAGTTTGATGGATGCAGTCATTGCGATTCAAGCTGTGGCTTCGGCCTGCCCTCGCTCAGCCGATGTTATCCAGGCAGGCAATTTTGGGCCAGTACGGGTTTTTGCAGCCTACGGTAGCCCATGGCAAAAAGAGCGCTACTTAAAACCGATTCTCGCTGGTGAAGCACTCATTTCGGTCGGCATGAGCGAACCCGAGGCCGGATCAGCTGTTACAGAGCTGAGAACAAGCGCAACGCCCGATGGCGATGGCTACCGTATCAACGGTTCTAAAGTTTTTACCACCCATGCACCCTACGCGGCGGTTATCCTTTGTTATGTTCGATTCGGCCCTGGCGTGGATGGGATCGGATCGGTGCTCATCGATACCAAATCTGAGGGCTTTCGCTATGGCAAAGTCACGCAATTTATGTCGGGCGAGGAGTGGCGACAACTGTACTTTGATAACGTGTATGTGCCCCCTGAGATGGTTGTTCTCAAGGATGGCGGCTTTAGGCGCCAGATTGCCGGCTTTAATGTTGAACGCCTTGGAAACGCCGCCCGCTCGATTGCGCTTGCGCGCTATTGTTTTGAGCAAGCAAAATCCTGGGCTTTGCAGCGAAAGCAGTTTGGCAAAAGGATTGCCGAGTTTCAAGGCATTCAGTGGAAATTTGCCGAGATGAAAATCAAACTCGATGCTGCGCAGCTTTTGCTTTACCAAGCCGCATGTCGCGCCGATGCAGGGTTTCCAAGCGCTGAAGACACAGCAATCGCCAAGCATGCTTGCAACCAGTGGGGCTTTGAGATTGCGAATGAATCGCTACAAATTCTAGGTGGAGCGGGCTACAGTCAGGATTTGCTGCTCGAGTATTGCTTGCGTCGCTGCCGTGGTTGGATGATCGCAGGAGGATCGCTAGAAATTCTGAAAAATAGAATCGCTGAGTCGGTCCTCGGCAAGTTCCGCTCATAGTGTATGCCAATGAATACGAACCAATTCACTGAGACCCCTGACCCGTTGAGATGGCAAAGCGCCCTGCTTGAGCCACACACGGTGGCCCTTATCGGTGCCTCTGGCGATGCCACAAAAAATACGTCAAGACCGCAACGTTTTTTACAGCAATGCCATTGGCAGGGAGAGATCGTACCGATCAATCCCAGCCGAGACGAGCTATTCGGCATCAAGACCTACAAAAGTGTGCTTGATTATCCGCACAATATTGATCACGCCTTCGTGATGACAGCGGCCGAGCATATTCCCTCAGTCATCGAGCAATGCGGTCGCAAGGCCATTCCTGTGCTCACTATTTATACCGATGGTTTTGCTGAAATGGGTGGCTTAGGGATTGCCCGACAAGCATCGCTCGTCAAACTTGCCCGTCGATGGGGCGTGAGGCTGCTCGGACCCAACTGCATTGGGCTCATTCAAGCGCATAGTGGTCTTGCGCTTACCGTCAACGCCGTCATTGATACCGATCGGCCCAAACCCGGGAGCTACGCGATGATTTCCCAAAGCGGCTCCATGATCGGATCGTTGATGACGCGTGGACAAAGTCGTGGCATTGGTTTTTCAACCCTGATCTCGGTTGGTAATGAGTGCGATTTGGATCTGGCCGATATGATCAACGCTTGTGCATCCCAATCTCAAACCGAGGCGATTGCGCTCTTCATGGAGACCGTTCGAGATGCCAAGCGATTTCGTGAGGCTGTTGCAAACGCCCGCAGACTCCATAAACCGGTAGCCGCTTATTTAATCGGACGTTCAGCGCTCGGAAATCAACTTGCCCAGTCGCATACGGGTGCGCTGGCAGGGTCTGGCGCAGCTTTGAGCGCTTTTTTGGATGATTGCGGTGTGATTCGGCTACAAAACATGGAGGCCTTGCTCGAAATCGCGCCCTTGCTTCGTAGCGAATCAGCGATCGCCTCGAGCGGCCGAACTGCGCCGCGGGTGGCAGTGCTCACCACGACGGGGGGCGCAGCTTCCATGGTGATGGACAATCTGGGCTTACACGGCATTGAGCCGGCTGAAGCCGATGAGCATTTGCAAGCGCTCGTTGATCAGATGATGCTAGCAATCGACAGTACGCACCCCTCACCTAAACTGCGCCAAGCACCTATCATTGATCTCACACTCGCAGGGAGTGCGAAACAGTACGCAGCTGTACTTGCGGCACTTGCTCAATGGGATGCTTGTGACGCTGCGGTGGCTGTGGTGGGATCATCAGCACGGTCCAAGCCTGAGCTTGCCGTGCACCCAATTCTAGAACATGCACCAAGCTTTCGTAATAAGCCATTTGCAGCTTTTTTTGCTCCCGAAGCAAACGAGGCACTTGCTCTTTTGAGTGCCAAGCAAATTGCCGGATTCAGAACCGCGGAGTCTTGCGCCGACGCAGTCGCAGCCATGTTGCGTCCGCGTGGCAAACTCGAGCGCGAGTATCCGACTTTAGAGCACGAGTATCCGACTTTAAGTCAACAAAGTCTGTCCCGACTTGATCGCTTGTGGCAAGACTGGCTTGCACATGCCCGGCAGCCTGATGAAGCACAAAGCTATGAGCTTTTCGAGCGCTTGGAGATACCCTGCAGCGCATATCGCGTCTGCGACCCCTCACAAGTATCGAGCACTATGCAGGGGCTGGCTTTAGACCAGTGGGTGCTCAAGCTGCTCAGCAATGACATCACGCACAAGTCGGACATCGGCGGTGTTTTACTTGAATTAGAGCGTTATGCCTCATGGGACGAAGCGATTAGCGCCCTACAAGATCATGTAGGTCAGCATGCTCAACATGATTTCAACAAGGTCTTGGTCCAGGCCAAACAAAAGGGCTTGGGTGAGGTACTAATCGGTTACAGGCACGATGCCGTCGTCGGTCCCGTTGTGGTACTTGGGATTGGCGGCATGGAGGCCGAGTTAAACCCACAGGTAGCGCTAAGGCCAGCACCAATTTGCCTTGAAGACGCACAGGCCATGATTGCAGAAATTCCAAGTCTGCTTAGGTATCAAGGATTTCGGAAACTTCCCCGAGGTGGCATGGGAGCGCTTGCACATGCGATTTGCTCGCTTTCACAACTCGCATGCGACCCGATGCAACGTATTGATGAGGCCGAGATTAATCCCCTATTGATATTGCACGAAGGCAGCGCCCACGGTGTAATAGCCGTCGACGCGGTCATAAGGTTGCGCAAGGAAATTGCCTGAATCAGCGTACCCAAAAACGCAGCCACAATTTGACATATATCGATCAGACAAAAACCACGGAGACCTATTGATGAAAGCCAAATACAACAATGATCAGCTCAGCCCAGCCGGTAAAGCCAAGCGTCGAAGCATCGCAGCGCTTGGCTTGGGCAGCGCGCTCCCTTTAAGTTTTATAGCGAGCAGATCTAGCCTTGCACAGACCACCTATCCAAGCAAACCGATCCGTATCGTCGTGGGCTACGCTGTAGGTGGACCCACCGACTTAGCGGCAAGACTTATTGCAGCGAAAATGCAAGACTCAATGGGCCAAACGATCATTGTTGAGAACAAACCCGGAGCTGGATCAAATATTGCGTCAGCCGAAGTTGCGAGAGCAGCACCTGATGGCTACACATTATTGCTCGGAACGGTTGCCAACGCGACTAATATGACAATGTACAAAAATCCTGGCTACGACACGATGCGTGATTTTGTTGCCATCAGCCAGGTCATGAGCGCTCCGAGTATCCTCGCTGTTAATCCGAATCTTGCGGTTCAATCACTTAAAGATTTAATAGCGCTAGCAAAAAGTAAACCCGGAACCTTGAGCTTTGGTTCATCGGGTGCTGGGGGCTCACCACATCTTGCGGGGGAACTACTCCAATTTCGCGCT
>VGHV01000161.1 GCA_016868095.1 Betaproteobacteria bacterium | reverse complement strand
GCTCGGCAAACGCCCTTTCAATAACGTAGTCGCCTTGCTCGCCAGCGCTCGGCGAGATCTGAAAGCCCCGCTGATCGAGCATGTCGGCACTTTCCTTCAACATCGCCGGACTGCCGCAAATCATCACCCTATCGCTTGACGGATCAAGCTCGGCCTGCCCGATATCACGAAAGAGTTGCCCCGATTCGATCGCAGTAGTAAGCCTTCCACTGTGGGTAAAGGCCTCACGGGTAACCGTTGGGTAATAAATCAATTGGGCCGAAACCATCTCGCCAAGCAACTCGTGCTTGGGCAGGCTGTCACGAATAAATTCAGCGTAGGCGAGTTCGCTCACTAATCGCACACCATGAATCAGCACCACATGTTCGAAACGTTCGTAGGTCTCAGGATCCTGAATAATGCTCATGAACGGCGCAAGTCCTGTGCCCGTTGCGAATAAAAAGAGCCTTTTACCGGGTTTCAAATCATCAATCACAAGCGTGCCAACTGTTTTGTGCCCCATGAGCAAACGATCGCCTACTTGAACATGCTGCAACCTTGAAGTGAGCGGCCCATTGGGCACCTTGATCGACAAGAATTCCAAATAAGTCTCATAGTTGGGGCTTGCAATGCTATAGGCACGCATCAAAGGTTTGCCTTCGACCTCGAGCCCAATCATCACAAAGTGTCCGTTACGAAATCTTAAACTATCGTGGCGGCTTGTCTTGAAGGAAAAAAGTGTATCGTTCCAATGATGAACATCAAGAATCTGAACTTCGTCAAATGCCGCCATATGTGATCCATTAAACAGAACAAGGATAAGCTTTCGCTGAGAGGGCCGCTATCATATCAATATACATCCTCAAGTATCTTGATGTAGTCAGCATGGGTTGCCTGGCGCGGATTAGTGCCATGGCAGTGATCCAACAAGGCCTGCGATGCGATCGAATCAAATTGACTGCGATCAACACCAAGTTCCGAAAGCTTTTGTGGCAGGCCAATGCGCTGATTTAAATCTTCGATCACTTGTGCTATCGAATCGATGTCGGCATTCACCGCGAAAACCGCAGCGAGGCTCTCGAGCTTATCGCCGAGCACAGGCCCATTAAACCGAAGCACAGGCGGGAGAAAAATCGCGTTGAGTGTGCCGTGGTGTAGGCGTGGCGACTTAAGTGCCCCGAGCGGATGGCTTAGTGCATGGACAGCACCCAAACCTTTTTGAAAAGCCATCGCTCCTTCCATGGCAGCCATCATCATGTTCCAACGTGCATCACGATCATGGCCATCGTTAACCGCACGCTCTAAATATTTGAATACTTTGATCATACCGTCGCGTGCAATCGCTTCTGCAGGCGGATTGATCGATGGCGCAACAAAGGTCTCGATGCAATGAGCCATCGCATCCATACCAGTGCCCGCGGTCATTGCTGCTGGCAAATCGAGCGTCAACTCGGGATCGCACAGGGCGAGCTTAGGAATCAAATGGGGTGAGACAAGCGCGAGCTTTCGGCCATCATCAAGCACGATCACAGCGCCACGGCCCACTTCGCTCCCGGTGCCCGCTGTGGTTGGTATGGCAATAACCGGATGGATGTTTGCGGTGATACGTTGCACACCACCTTCCACCATCATATAGGGCTTGAGCGAATCACCGCCATGACTTGCCCAAAGGGCAACAGCCTTTGCCAAATCCATGGCTGATCCGCCACCTAAGGCGATCAAACCATCGCAGGCCTGCTCACGAAATTGTTCAAGTGCAACCCGGCATGCCGATTCGGTGGGGTTGGCAGGGGTGTCTGCAAAAATACTCGGCTTTTCTCTCGAACCGATCGCTTGAATAACACGTTCAACAAGACCAGATTGCAAGACGCCTTGGTCGGTAACAAGCAAGGGCCGCTTCATACCTAGTAGCCCCATTTCAGCGGGCAGCAGCTTAATCGCACCAAAGTCAAATTGAATTTTCGTGAGATAGGTGATCAACGCCATGGTTTCGAAATTCCTCAGTTATAAAAGATCGATGAATCGCCAGAGCTACCAACCGAGCCCCAGCCGCAAGGGTAAAAAAATCGCCATGCCAAACAACATAGTTCCCATGACAACCTGCCCTTTCCCACGCCTGATCACAAAGTAGGCAAGTCCGGCGAGCGCGCCGTATATACGAGCATCCTTTAGTGTTGAGATGAGGACTCCATTTGTCATGATAATTTCAGGAACAATCACCGCACTGACTGCTGCAATCGGCGCAAATTGCAAACCACGTGATGCCCAACTTGGCCAGCGAATCTCACGATCGGGTATAAAAAAGAACGAGCGCGTAAACATCGTGATGAAAGCCATCAAGATAATCGTGAGGTGATTCCATAGCGTCCCCGACTGCAACCATTCCCAAACAAAAGCCATCATCGCGCTCAATGGCCCTGAAGCGGCGAGTGCTGATTGCTTGGCTGGCTAAGTTTCGGCTCAATAAGGAGGCAAAGCGTGACGGCAGCAATAATGGCTGCCACAATATTGAGCTTCAAAGGCAGGCTAACCGCAAGCACTGCGACCGCTCCCGCAGCAATCGCCGCTATCAAGCGAATCACGTGCCCAAGGTGTTGCTGCCCACTGAGCAGGGAAAGACCAACCCCCATCAGTCCTAGCATACCTGCAAAACCCAAGCCCCAATGCTGAGGTATCCAGGACGCAAATAAAACACCGAGCAAATTTGATAGCACCCAGGTCGCCCAGTTAAGACCACCATTGGCCGCCAAATAGGCTTGTTGCTCCATAAGTCGGTCACGGTCGCTCTCCGGCCCATGAGGAAAGCGCCGAATGAATTGGACATAGCTCAAGTCGGCGGTAAGAAATCCGCTGAGCATACGCTCGGCACGCGGCAACATCATCATGTATTGGCGTAAGTGCGCACTGAAAACCAAAAAGCGCAAATTGACGCAAAAACTCGTCGCAAGAATCACCCACATCGGTGCTTCTGCAGCAAACAATGGCATCGCCGCAAGCTGTGCACTGCCCGCGAAAACAATCAAAGCCATGAGCAGGCACTCAGAAAAACCCATGCCAGATTTGGCCATCGCAACCCCAGTCATCAGCCCCCAGGCTGCGATGCCAGGAGCAACGCCCGCCATATCACGCAGACCGAGCCGAAACGCTGGATGTTGGCGGCAAGCCTTTCGCAAAAACATGCTGCATTGTGCCAGCCCTTGCCAAAGATTCCCAAAGGCAAGGGCTAGAACAGCGCCTCAAAGCAGCTCTACGCGCTTAGCTGCTTGCTCGCTGAAGTGCCGGGCGCGATACTTCGTTATAGGAGTAATGATTATCCCTTAACCAACGCTCAGAATCGCTTGCGTCATGATCGAGCGGATGGAAATCAGGGCGGAGGTAATCCTTCCAAGCAGGCAGATTGCCACGCAACAATCCGTCATGGGCAAACAAGTGCTTCCAACAACTCGACCACGTTGACCATTTGAACAGCGCCCGATCACGGTACAAATTGTTGATCGTTTGCCTAAATACATCACTTAAGAATGTGAAGGTTACGTAGCGATAAGTTCTCAAACGCCACCGGTGATCACCACCAATGGCTTTATAAACATCAAAGGCAATCGCTCGGTGCTCGGCCTCTTCGGCACTGTGCCAAAGCCAAAGTTTTTTGAGGCGTTCGTCGGCTCCATCGAGCGCCTCGGGGTGCTTCATTAACCACGACGCAAAGACGGCAGTGAAATGCTCGGTTGCAGCGGTTGCCCCCACGTGATTGCGAGGATTAATGTCAGCATTAGCTCGAATCCGCGCAGCCGCGCGCCGCTCGAAAGCGTTGTCAAAACCTTGGCGCTCTAACTGTTTGTTGTAGAGTCCATGCAAGTGCCGGTGGGTCGCCTCCTGACCGATGAAGCCTCTGATTTCGGGTTCAAGGCGAGCCCTGTCGGCTTCATTCATCAAGGGCAAAGCTTGCTTGAGCGAGTCGATGAAATATTGCTCACCCACCACAAAACTCATGGACAGTGCATTAAAGAAAGCACTTCGAAATGCATCGCCTCCGTTCCAGCGGCGATCAAAGGGTTGGGTGAGATCAATGAGTAGGCGGCGGACCACTAAGTCGGTCATGAACAACTCCACAACGATGCGCACCTCAAGAGAGCGTGCAAGATGCGAGATCATACCCGAAAGTACTGACTAACGGTCAATATCCCCGAATTAACGGTTGTCAACTTTGGATGACAGTTGGTTTCCCGGGATTTGCTTTCATCGGATCACCGTTCGCTTCGGAAATGCGTACCACTGTTTGCCCGCTTGATCATCGACCTGACGAATCGTCAGAGCCCCCTCCATGGCGCATTCAATGGCTCGATGTAAATCGAGGCTATGGGGCGATGCAAGCAAAGGGGGCTGATTGCTTGATAGCAGGAGGATTGCGTCGGCATTGAATGCCCAGTTCAAATCGTGGGTTGCAGTCAACACTAGCTTGTTCCTCGATCGACTGCATGCAAGCCAATCCGCCAAACGCATTTGATAAAGGGGATCTAAATGCAAACCAGGCTCATCGAGCAAGGTCACATGTGCTTCGGCAGCAAGCGCGCGTCCAATCAGCACCCTTTGCCTTTCACCGCCCGAAAGCTGATCAACCGAACGATCCCAAAGCCGCTCAAGTCCGAGGGCTTCTAGCCAGGTTTGACCGGCAGCACGAGAACCGTCCAATGCCGCTAGCTTGTTGTCCAACCAAGCCGGCGCCGACTCGAGACCACCTTGCCGGGCACTCGCATCCCCTTGTGATGTCTTGCGCCAGGGTAAATGGCCGAGCGCCACCACATCGGCAACAAGCCAACGCCCACTTAAGGCTTCGGACTGGCCCATCCAGGCAATCGAGCGAGCCCTTTGTGGCGCGGAAAGTTGGTCGAGTGCTATCCATGTCACTCCCTGAGACCCATCCTGGGGTAGTAAAACCTTCGAATTCGCTTCGCCACGTAAACCGGCAAGGCTAAGTAACAGGGTTGACTTGCCAATACCATTGCCCCCAATTACAGCAAGCCAGCCGGCAAGACCATCAAATGAAAAGGGCTGTCTAAGTGATGGTGCACCTCGGCTCAAGCTGAGGTCTTTTACCCGTAAAAGTGCAGGTGGCGCGACCTTGGTACCATGACTAATCGGCATATTTGCCATCGCACTAGGGCTGTTTTCTTAAAAGGGTAAGCAAAAACAAGCCCCCGATCACAGCGGTGAGCAAACCGGTTGGAATCTCCTGGGGCATCCACACGGTGCGCGCCAACAAATCAGCAAGACTTAGCAACAATGCACCGGCAAGCGCGCAAGCAAGCATCAAAGGCTTGTGCATGCCCCGAATGAACGGCCGAACCACATGCGGCGCAAGCAATCCAACAAAAGCGATCAGACCTGTGTGCGACACCACAAGCGCGGTCGACGCAGCCATCATGGCTACCAGTTTTGCTTGCTCCTTCTCGATCACAAAGCCAAGACTTGCCGCTGTATATTGCCCCAGGATAAGTGCATCGAGTACATGAGCATGCAACCTCGCAAGTACGATTAACAGCAAAAGGCCCACGAACATTTGCCAAACCGCGCCCCAGTCGATCAGACTCGTCTGGCCTAAGGCAAAGGCAAGTCGATAGCGAAGAAGTTCAGGACGCAAATGGGTCAGCAAATCGCTCAAGGCTCCTAAGACTAAGGCCACAACGATGCCAGCGAGTAATAAATTTGCATGAGCATCGTTTGCCAGCGCAGTTCGTGTTTGCCGCAACAGTAGACTAAACGCTAAGGCTAAGCTCGCGCCACAAAAAGCTGCAAATACCGTACCGACTTGGGCAAGCCAGGGCCAAGGCAAGGCGCCAAGCCCGGCTGCATAAACCAAGGTAACTGCGA
>VGHV01000160.1 GCA_016868095.1 Betaproteobacteria bacterium | reverse complement strand
CGTACGCGTAGTCAGCACAAACAGGCGCTTTAACCCTGCCGCCCTCGCTCTTTGCTCGATATGGCGCAAAAGCCTCTCACCATCGCCCTGGCCTTGCGCTCCTGGGTTGACCGCAACGCAGGCCATTTCTCCCATCGACGACTCCGGGAAGGGGAAAAGCGCTGCACATCCAAAAATCACACCGTCATGCTCAATGACTGAAAACCGCTCAATATCGCGCTCGACAGTCCCGGGTTCGCGCCTCACCAAGGTCCCATCGTCTTCAAGCGGTCGGATGATCGATAAGATGCCGCCAACATCATCGATGGTGGCTTCGCGCAAGGCTTCGAGCGTCTCTTCAACAACCATGCTTCCAACGCCATTGTGCAAAAAGAGTTCGAGTAAAAGCGATCCGTCGGTATCGAAGGGGACAAGATGGCTTCGCTCAACACCGCCCTCTGCTGCTCGCAAAGCGGCACTAAGATAACCGCGTGCTGCCTCACTGGGTTGTAGCGCGTCGTTTGAGGCCAGCAACGCGCGTGCATTAGCCTCTGAGATCTCACTCAAAACTTCGCCAGAAGCGCTCTGCATGCCAGGCAATTCGGTGAGGAAAATCAGCTTATCGGCATCGAGCGCAATAGCCGTGGCGACCGCGACGTCTTCCATGCTCAGGTTGAAGGCTTCGCCGGTTGGCGAAAAGCCAAGCGGGGACAATAAAACCACCGAACCGTAATCTAGTGCCGAGCGAATGGCGGCACGATCGATTTTTCTCACCAGACCGGTGTGCTGGAAGTCGACACCTTGCACAATGCCAACAGGCCTTGCGCTTACCAGGTTGCCCGAAATAACTCGGATCGCCGAGTTGGCCATGGGCGTATTCGGTAGACCCTGCGAGAAGGCCGCTTCAATATCGAGCCGAATCTCGCCTGATGCTTCCTTAAGGCACTCGAGTGCTGGGGAGTCGGTGATCCGCATGCCTTGGGCAAATCGACCTTCGAGTCCACGCAAGCGTAGTTGCTCCTCGACCTGGGGTCGGCAGCCGTGGACAACGACGATTCGAATCCCAAGCGCTGTCAATAACGCGATGTCTTGAATCAGCGCATTTAATCGGCCTGCCTGCACGAGCTCGCCTGGAAAGCCAACCACAAAGGTTCGGTGTCGAAAGTTATGAATATAGGGGGCCACTGAGCGCAGCCAATAAACAAACTGGGAGGCTGCCACCGCAGGCGCTAAGCTATGGCTGAAGTGGCTATCGGATCGTGGCGAAATAGGGCCCGCATGCAGGGAATCGGACTCGGAAGGCATGGCGCGAATTGTCGCATAAGCTAGGCCTCACATTCATGGAGCAATAGATTGAACTCTTCGCAAGACATACTAAAACGCGCTGCTGCTCAGGCGGCCTTGCAATGGATCGAACCTGGCATGATCTTGGGCGTCGGCACTGGCTCGACCGTTAACCATTTGATCGATCTCATTGGTCAACAAGGCCTGAAGCTAGAAGCTGCGGTTTCGAGTTCTGAGGCAAGCAGCAAGCGTTTGCGTGCCTTGGGTGTGCCGCTTCTCGATGCGAATGCTGTTGACCGTTTGCCACTTTATATCGATGGCGCTGATGAAGTCGATCCAAGCTGTTGTCTGATCAAAGGGGGTGGTGGAGCACTGACCCGCGAAAAAATTCTTGCTGACCTTGCTGATCGTTTCGTTTGCATCGTTGATGAGGCTAAATGCGTGGCATGCCTCGGAGCATTTCCCTTGCCTATCGAGATCTTATCCATGGCAGAAAAGCAAATTAGCAAAAAGCTGGAAAAACTGGGGGCGAGGGTTGTGCTTCGCAAGAATTTTATAAGTGATAACGGCCACCCGATTATCGACGTTTCAGGTTTGACGATTAAAGATCCGCGTGGGCTTGAGTCGATGATGAACCAATGGCCTGGCGTTGTGACCGTCGGTCTTTTTGCTCAAAGGCCTGCCGACCTTGTGCTGGTTGCAGCCAACGATGGGATCAAGACCTTGTCCATGGCCTGACAAGGTCTTGATGTGCGGTTTTTCGGATAAAGCTTCAATACCTGAGAACCGCAGTCATTGGGTTTAGTGATCAATACGCTCAAAAACTGCAGCGATGCCCTGGCCACCACCAATACACATCGTCACCAATGCGTAACGGCCATTAATACGTTGTAATTCATGGATCGCTTTAAGCGTGATAATCGCACCGGTAGCGCCGATGGGGTGTCCAAGCGAAATGCCAGAGCCGTTCGGATTAAGCTTTGCCGGGTCTAAGTCTAAATCACGACAAACCGCAAGCGCCTGGGCCGCAAAGGCCTCATTGGCTTCGACCACATCCATTTGGTCAGCTCGCAAGCCGGCTTTTGCCAATGCCTTTCGCGACGCTGGTACCGGCCCGATGCCCATGATGTGGGGCTCAACACCAGCATGTGCATAGCTCACCAGTCTAGCCATCGCTTTTTTGCCTTGGCGTGCGGCGGCAGCAGCGTCCATCAGCACAACAGCAGCGGCGCCATCATTAATGCCTGAGGCGTTTCCTGCTGTAACAGTCCCGTTTTCCTTAAGGAAAACCGGCTTGAGCTTACTCATATCTTCCGGCTTGACATCGAGACGAACATGCTCGTCGGTGTCAAAAACGGTTGGGCCTTTGCGGGACTTGATTTCAAGACCCAGAATTTGCGCCTTAAAGCGGCCTTCCTCAATGGCACGAGCTGCCCGCTTGTGACTTTCAACGGCAAGTGCGTCCTGATCATCGCGGCTAATGCCCCATTGTTTGGCCACATTCTCAGCGGTAATGCCCATGTGAACCGTTTGGAAGGGATCGGTTAGCGCGCCAACCATCATATCGATGGTTGCACCATTGCCCATGCGCGCACCCCAGCGTTCGGCTGGAAGGATGTATGGGCCACGACTCATGCATTCAGCACCGCCCCCAATCGCGACGTCGGCATCGCCTAGCAGAATCGACTGGGCGGCACTCACAATGGCTTGTAAGCCGCTTCCACAAAGGCGGTTTACATTCATCGCAGGCGTTTCTTTACTCAGACCGCCGTCAATGGCTGCAACCCGCGACAAATACATATCGCGTGGTTCGGTATTAACGACGTGTCCAAAGGCCAGATGGCCCACTTCGGCAGGATCGACACCGGCTCGACTGACGGCCTCGCGGACGACACTGGCTGCAAGCTTGGTGGGGGCGAAGTCTTTCAAACTGCCGCCGAAGGTTCCAACAGCGGTGCGTGCACCTTCGATCACAACAACTTCTCTACTCATGGGAATTCTCCTTGGGAGTGCGGATGGCTTAATAGGGTCCTGTCGATATTTCTTAATGGAGCGTGGGTGCGCGGCCCTTACTGCGGCCCCGGAAAATGCGCTGCATCGCCCGCATCGTGCCAACAATAATGGCATCTTGTCCAATCGTATGCGCGGTATCGGCAATCAGGTCCCATGTCACATCAGCGCCTGCGGCTTTCAGGCTTTTGTAAGCTTGATGTCCGTAGATTGCCGGAACGCGATGGTCTAAATCACCATGGATTAAGTGCACCGAACAAGGCACGCGTTCATCGGCTAAAAGCGGCCTTGCCAGTTGGGCAGCGTAGGCGACAACGATGCTGCAAACCTGCGCTTGAGGGATCGCTGTCGGGTGTTTATGCAAGGCTTCAGTGGCTGATGGGTGCTCATCGCTTAACTCGGCCGCCCTTGAGCTTCGAGCCAGCTCGAGAGCGATCGTGGCCCCTTGCGCAAAACCGATCACCGTTGTTTGCGATGCAATCAGTCCAAGCTCGCGTTGTTGGGCCCTGATCTGCCTGGCGACCGCCTTAGCGCAGGCGGGGGCCGCGTCGCGCCGACTGCTATGTTTCTCCCACCACAATGATGCCTTGTGCGGTGGTTGCAAAATGATGCAAACAGCACTTGGAAACTTGAGCTGCCAGGCAAGCGCGACAGGTGTGAACAACTCAGCGCTGCTTTCCCCCGGTAAAAAACTAGCAAGCGATTTGGCTTGATCCCTTCAGTAATGGGGGGCAACTCTATCCATCCAGAGGGCTGTTTCATGTCATAAGAATTGTAAAGCTTATATAGGCTTGCAAGCCCTGTGAACTATAAAAATTTCGAACCCGCAAGGTAGGCTACAGCGGCAAGCATGCCAGACGCTGGGATGGTAATGATCCAAGCCCACACGATGCGTCCTGCGACCGCCCAGCGCACAGCGCTCATCCGATCGGCCGCTCCGACCCCGACGATCGATCCTGTAATGGTATGGGTTGTAGAAACTGGAATACCGAAACCCGATGCGATGAACAGGCTCATCGCTCCACCAGTCTCAGCTGCAAAGCCACCAACCGGTTTGAGTCGCGTGATGCCCTGTCCCATGGTCTTAACGATACGCCAGCCACCGAAAAGCGTGCCAAGGCCAATGGCAAGATAGGCCGACCAAATCACCCAAGATGGCAGGTGGTCGCGGCTTGTGAGATTTGCAGAAATCAGTAGCAGCCAAATAATGCCCATGGTCTTTTGCGCATCATTGGCGCCGTGTCCCAGACTGTAGAGCCCCGATGAGAGCAGTTGGAGTCTTCGAAACCAGCGATCCACCCTTCGTGGGGTGGTGCCTCGAAGCAGCCAAGCAGTCGCAACCACAATCAGACTCGACAACACAAAGCCAAGTAAGGGCGCAACGAGAATGAAAACCAGGGTTTTGGCAATACCGGTGCCCATGAGGGCTGCTGGCCCTGTCTTCAGCATCGCCGCTCCGATCATGCCGCCGATAAGCGCATGCGACGAACTTGAAGGAATACCCAACCACCAAGTGATCAGGTTCCAGGAAATAGCGCCGCTTAATGCTCCAAAAATAACAATGTGATCAATAAAAGAAGGATCAACAATGCCCTTGCCCACGGTGGCAGCAACTTTGAGTTCAAAAAAGAAAAAAGCAAGCATATTGAAGCTTGCAGCCCAAAGTACGGCCTGGAAAGGTTTTAAGACGCCGGTGGTAACAACCGTAGCGATCGAGTTGGCTGCATCGTGAAAGCCATTGATGAAGTCAAAGATTAATGCGAGCGCAACGAGGCCAACAAGCACCGTCATCGACATGCTTAAGGGGTCCATCAGGCGTGATCGAGCACAACTACTTCAACGATCTTTGCTGCGTCTTTACATTTGTCGGTGAGCTCTTCGAGTAATTCGTATACCGCTTTCATTTTTATAACTTGTTTGACATTTTCCTCATCGCGGAAAAGCTTTGACATTGCAGCTCGCATCACACGATCGGCATCGGATTCGAGGCGATCGATCTCTTCGCAGGTTTGCAGGATCGCGCGCGCATTGTCCCAGTTCGACATCAATTTAACGGCATGGCGCAAACGCTCAGCCGACATCAGGCCAAGCTCAGCCAATTGCACCGCTTCCTTGGTAACGCTTTGCAAGTCATAAAGAACCACAGCTTCAGCAACATCTTGCACCAGATCAAGCACATCATCGAGTCCGTTAACCAGGGTGTGAATATGGTCGCGGTCGATCGGTGTGACAAAGGTTTTGTGCGCCATGGCAATGGTATCGAGGGTTGTTTTGTCTGCCGATTTCTCGATGTCATCGACTTTGGCGATCAATTGCTTGCGTGCGGCTAGGTCATCAAAACGGTGCAGTAAGTCGACCAAAACCTTATTACCTTCGACGACCTGGCCTGCAAGTTTGTCGAAATGTTCAAAAAAATTACCGTCTGCGGGCATGAGGCGTGAAAACATGAATAGCGCCTTAGGGCTGTCACAAACCCGTCATCTTAAAGCAACGGGCGGGTCCTCGTGCTTAAGTTGCCCTTAAAGGCGATTTAAGCAATCAAGATAGGCATCGGTATCGGGCATGCGTTTTTGGCGCTGTGCCTCCCAAAGCACAAGGCCCAGGCACTCCATCGCCT
>VGHV01000159.1 GCA_016868095.1 Betaproteobacteria bacterium | reverse complement strand
GCAACCATGACATTGACCGCGTCGTATACATAGGGGGCATAAAGCTGCACGTCCGCGTTGAATTTAGCCTTAAACTTCTTGCCAAAATCTTCCATTGATTTCTTGGCTTCGCCTTCTACGCCACCAGCCTCAGCACAAACCACCTGGCTATCGCCCATCGACCCTGCCGCAAGCTTGGGGAGTTCACCGGTACAAATGCCATCACCACCCATAAACTTGGCGTTGATACCAAGTTGCTTCATCTGGCGCAGCATCGGTCCGGCAACAGCGTCCATCCCTCCAAAAAATACAACATCGGGTTTTTTGGCCTTTAAGCTGGTCAAAATCGCGGTGAAGTCGGTTGCTTTATCGTTGGTGAATTCGCGGCCAACCACTTTGCCACCGGCGGCTTTAACACCTTTTTCAAACTCATCAGCAACACCTTGACCGTACGCGGTACGGTCATCGACAACCGCGATGCTTTTGCCCTTGAGCTGATTTACTGCGTATTTGCCGAGCGTTCCGCCAAGGTGAACATCGTCAGCAACGACCCTAAACGTTGTCTTATAGCCCTGACGCGTGTAGCGAGGATTGGTTGCTGATGGGCTGATTTGAGGAATGCCTGCGTCGCTATAAATCTTCGATGCAGGAATCGATGTGCCAGAGTTGAGGTGGCCAATCACACCAACAACTTTGCTGTCGACAAGTTTTTGTGCAGCGGCTGTACCTTGCTTGGGGTCAGCTGCGTCATCTTCGGCGAGCAATTCAAACTTGATTTTTTTGCCGCCGATGGAAATCCCCTTGGCGTTGAGTTCTTCAACCGCAAGCCTGGCACCGTTTTCATTGTCTTTGCCAAGGTGTGCGATCGAACCGCTCGTTGGTCCGACATGGCCAAGGCGAACCACTGTTTCTTGTGCGAGGGCTTGCTGCGAAACGAACCCGAGCAAGACGGCGCCAGCAAGTGCATGAAATTTAAACATCATGATAAAGCTCCTTTAGGTTGTTCAAACGGGTTTAATGAAATCGAGGCAATAAACAAACGTGGTACTGACATGAGCCCTTGATCGTTTCGTAACAAGTGACTTTGGAAAACAAGACCTATTCATCAAGAACTACTCGCCAAGATAGGAGGCACGAACTCGCGGGTCATTTAACATCATGCTTGCCTCGCCTTGCATGATGATTTCGCCCGATTCAATGACATAGGCACGATCTGCAACCTGTAGCGCTCGCGCTGCATTTTGTTCCACAAGTAAGATCGTCATACCTTCTTGATGAATATTGCGAATGACCTCAAAAATCGTATCGACCATAATCGGCGATAAACCCATCGAGGGTTCGTCAAGCAAAAGCAATTGGGGCCTGGCCATTAAGGCTCGACCCATGGCGAGCATTTGTTGTTCGCCGCCACTCATTGTGCCTGCAAGCTGCTTGCGACGTTCTTTAAGCCTCGGAAACAGGGCGAAAACTTTTTCAATGTCGACGTCGACATCCTGATCGTCGCGCAAGTAAGCGCCCATTTGCAGGTTTTCTAGGATGGTCATCCGCGTGAAACTGCCTCGCCCCTCGGGCACCATGACAAGGCCTCGCTTGGCCAAATCCCAAGCGCCTAAGCCGTCGATCGCATTGTTCTGAAAGCTGATTCGACCCGAAAGCCTTGGATGCAAAGCTGTGAGTGCCTTGAGGGTTGTGGTTTTGCCTGCACCATTAGCTCCCAAAAGACTAACCAGTTCACCTCGCTTGACGCTGAAAGAAATGCCCTTGATTGCTCGAATTCCTCCGTAGGCTACATGGAGTGCCTCAACATCGAGCATATTCATGCCGAGGCCCCAAGATAGGCTTCGATAACTTTGGGATGGCGTTGCACCTCGTCGGGTGCGCCTTCTGCAATCACCCGGCCACTATCGAGAACCGTGATGATGTTGCATAAGCCTGCGACCAGCTTGACATCGTGTTCGATGAGCAAAATCGTGCGGCCATCTGAGCGAATACGTTCGATCAAGCTGCGTAAGGTATTTTTCTCGCTCGCATTCATACCGGCTGCGGGTTCGTCGAGAGCAAGTAAACGAGGCTCAGTAGCTAGTGCTCGAGCGATCTCAAGCCTGCGCTGGTCGCCGTAAGACAGGCTGTTTGCGCGATGCTCGGCATAGTGCGCAATGCCCACATAATCGAGAAGCGCCATGGCTTCCTCGCGCAAACGAGCCTCTTCGCTATAAAAATGCCTGCTACGCCATATCGCATCCCAAAGGCCGGCGCTTGAACGGATGTGGCGTCCGACCCGAACATTATCGAGCGCACTCATGTCGCCAAATAAACGAATGTTTTGGAAGGTTCGGGCAATGCCTGCCATGGTCACGGCGTGAACCGACTGGGGTTTGTAGCTTGTTCCTTGTAGGACAAATCGCCCACTATCGGCCGAGTAAAGGCCCGTAATCAGATTGAATAGGGTGGTTTTACCCGCACCGTTAGGGCCGATTAAGCCGTGAATATGACCAGCCTCAATACGTAGATCGACATCGGCAAGCGCTTGTAACCCCCCAAATCGCTTAGAGACCTCGGTAATTTCGAGAAGGCTCACTGCGATTTACCCGCGACCGATTTGCTGAGTGGGCGAGGCCATAAGCCTTGAGGGCGCAGCAACATGATGCCTATCATCGCCATTGCAATGAGCAATTGACGCAAGATCGCCGCATCAATCCGTCCTCCCGTGAGATTTTGGATGTCGCCTGCGATGTAACGCAAAACTTCGGGAAGCGCAGCGAGCATCAAGGCTCCCAATATCACACCAGGCAAATGACCAATACCCCCAAGGACAACCATGGCGACGATCATGATCGATTCCATAAGGCTGAATGACTCAGGCGAAACAAAGCCTTGAAAAGCAGCAAACATAGCGCCTGAGACGCCGCCAAAGCTCGCACCCATGGCGAAGGCAAGCAACTTCATATTGCGGGTATTGATGCCCATCGCTTTGGCCGCCAGCTCATCTTCACGGATTGCCATCCATGCTCGACCGATCCGTGAATGTTCTAATCGATAGCACACAATCACGCTGATCACCACCAGTCCTAGAAAGAGCCAGTAGTAAAGCGTCACCGATGCAATCTTGTAGTCGGCAATCACAAGGGGTTTGCTAAAGCTCAGTCCCCAAAGACTCATCGGATCGATGCGATCGAGTCCACGCGGGCCGTTTGTGATGTTGACCGGATGCTCCAGGTTATTCATGAACACCCGGATAATTTCGCCAAAACCAAGCGTGACGATGGCAAGGTAGTCCCCTCTGAGCTTGAGCACTGGGAGTCCCAAGAGTGCGCCGGCAAGGGCCGCGAGCCCAGCGGCTAAGGGGATCACAAGCCAGATCGGTGTGTGTAAACCTTGGGGAAAGCTTTGAGCGAGGCTTTCGAAGGTTTCAAGAAGATGCGGTGATGCCATGAGGGCGTACATATAGGCACCCACCGCGTAGAAGGCAACAAAGCCCAAATCCAGCAGTCCCGCGTAACCGACAACAATATTGAGCCCTAGCGCTAAAAGCACATAAAGCATTGCCAATGCAAGAATTCTTACCCAACCTGCACCGATGCTTTGCACGGCCAGTGGCAGCAGCAAAAGGCCAAGGGCGAGCGCGAGAAAAATCGGCCAACGGTGCTTGAGTGCTTCCACGGTCTAAGCTCTGTCGGCCACACGTTCACCCAAAAGTCCCGAGGGCCTGAGTGTGAGCACAAGAATAAGCGCCACAAAGGCGAAAATATCAGCGTAGTGCGAGCCGAGTACACCGCCTGTGAGGTCGCCAAGGTAGCCCGCGCCAATCGCTTCAACCAGTCCGAGCAACAAAGCCCCAAGGACTGCGCCCGGCAAATTCCCGATGCCGCCGAGCACCGCAGCGGTGAAAGCCTTGAGCCCCGGCAAAAACCCCATGGCATGTTGGACGGTGCCGTAATTGGCAGCCCACATAATGCCTGCGACCGCAGCGAGTGCCGCGCCGATGACAAACGTTGCCGAAATAACTTGGTCGGGGTTAACACCCATCAGTGCTGCGACCCTTGGGTTTTCCGCCGTTGCGCGCATGGCCCGGCCAAGGCGTGTCTTATTCACCAGGATCATCAGGATGACTAAGACGATAGCTGTGACCAGCAGGATCAGCAATTGGGTGATGGTGATGACAGGACCTCCGAGATCGATCGGATCCACCGGCAATAGCTGAGGAAAAGGTTTTGGATTGGGCTTCCAGATCACCATCGCAAGGGTTTGCAGCAAAAGACTGATGCCCATGGCGGTAATCAAAGGAGCAAGCCTTGGTGCGGTTCTCAGCGGCCGGTAGGCCAGTTTTTCAATGGCGAAGTTAAGCGCAGCGCAAACGAGCATGGCCATGGGCATTGCGATGAGCAAAAGCACCCAGCCTGGGAGTCCCGAGTCGCCAAGCAGGCTGACGACGGTAAACGCGACCATGGCACCAACCATCAACACTTCACCGTGCGCGAAGTTGATCAGATTGACGATGCCATAAACCATCGTGTAGCCAAGGGCCACCAAGGCGTACATGCTTCCCAGCACTAGGCCGTTAATCATTTGTTGCAAGAATACGTCCACCCTCGAATGCTCGCATAAGACCCGAAAACGGTACAAGCTGATGGCATTTGCGGGGACTTTGCGGCTCGACCCTCTTGGAGCATGACAGGGGCCGTGCTAGCCTGCCTTGGGAGTTATCAATGCCTAATGATCTTGAGCACCTTCTGCAAGCACGCTTTGGACAGCGTTTCGAGCGACCTGCCGAGCTGACTGCCGCCCAAGTTGAAGCGCTTGCGCGTATCGCCAGTCACACGACCCACCGCGCCTGGTCGGATCAAGCGATTTCAGAGCCCTTGCTGCAAGTGCTCTCTGCCTGTGCCTTGAGTGCGCCTTCAAAGAGTTTTTTACAGCAAGCCGATTTGATTCGAGTCAGGCGGCCTGATTTACGAGAAAAATTCAATCAACTCATCCCTTCGATGCCATGGATCGCTGATGCGCCTGAGTTTTGGGTGGTTTGCGCCAACGGCAGACGCTTGCGGCATTTGTTTGCGCGACAGGGTCAAGCCTTTGTCAACGAGCATTTGGATGCCTTGTTTAATGCAAGCATTGACGCAGGGCTCGTGTTGATGAACTTTATTCGCGCCGCAGAGGAAGCCGGTCTGGTTTGTTGCCCAATCAGCGTCATTCGCGATCAGGCCGAGCTGGTGTCGGGCTGGCTCGAACTGCCCCAGCATGTCTTGCCGGTCGCAGGTCTTTGCATGGGTTATCCGCAAAGTCCACGCAATCCAGTTCCTCGCCTGCCCCTTGATGCAAGCGTTCACCAAGATCGCTTTGATGATCAGCGCATCGATCAACAACTCGCTGAGTTCGATAAACGCTGGATCGAGGCGCAAAGCGCAAGTACAGGAAAGCCCGCCACAGCCTGGACCGTGGACAAACAAAAGCAATACAGCAAGACCCAGCGGCCTGACTGGGGCGCCTTTGTGCGCAAGCAAGGATTCTCGACGGACTAAAAGCAACATCGCTTGCTTCATTGAGAAGAAGCTACTCATGGGAAGGGCTACCCACGCGAGGCTTTGACTCATCGAGAAGCAGCTACTTATTGAAGCTGATACTGAAAGGTTCTTACGATGCAAGACGCTTTAAATCCCATGCCTGACGACTTGAGCAAACAAGCCATGCTGATCGACGGTCAATGGGTTACAAGTCTCGAGGACGAATGGATCGCGGTGGAAAATCCCGCCACTCGGCAGGCTTTTGCCTTGGTGCCCAGAGCTCGTTCGGCCGATGTCGATCGGGCTGTCAAGGCTGCAGGCATTGCGTTTAGCCGATGGAAAAAGACATCTGCTGCTGAGCGTGGGCGCCTGCTTTATCGGATTGCAGATGCTATGGAGGCTGCCAAGGAAGACTTGGCGAAAATGATAA
>VGHV01000158.1 GCA_016868095.1 Betaproteobacteria bacterium | reverse complement strand
GGCCGGTTGGAGACTTCCCCTACAAGCGCTTATTCATCAATCAGGTCGAGCCGATTTACTCGCTGGCGCTTTGCCCAAGTGACCATCCGCTGATGCTCGATCCTAGTTCTCCGCTTCATACCGACTTCCTTTCCTCAGATTGGAATCGTCTTGAGCGCAAGTCCAGCCAGGCATGGAATCCAATGGACTATTTGCTGCCGAGTGCATAAGCGCACCCACAGTTCATTGAGCGTCTTGCCGCCATGACAAGTAAATTGAATCGTCAGGATGGGCTGTTGGCAAGTGCCATGCTAAAGGGCTTGCGCGCTGAGCTTTATTGCGAGTTGCGCCCCTCAGAGAGGCATGGCATCGGGGTTTTTGCGATTCGTCGGATACCCAAAGGTATTGATCCATTGGTCAGCCGCGTGAAGCACCGCGAAGTGAGACTTAGTCATGAGCAAGTCGAAACACTACCGCGCGCCATTCGGAAAACCCTGAGTATGTTTTGTTATTACGATGAAAAGGGCTTTCTTGTGCCCAGTTCAGGGCTCAATGTGGTCGAGATGGCGATCTACTTGAATCATGACAAGCAACCTAATCTTCGTATGCAAGACGATGGGAGCTTTACAAGCCTAAAAAGTATCCGCAAGGGCGAGGAGTTGACAATGGATTACGACCATAGCTTTGGGGCGACGCACCGGTTCTGATAAGGGCGCTTGAGGATGCTGCGATCAAGTCAATTTGCTTGGTACATGGAGATCAAGCAAGTCAAAATAAGCTTGATCAAGTTTAAAGTTTCGTTGCAAAAATCGATTGTTTTGCTTTTTGAGGTTTGAAATTCGCTCTTTCACCCTCAGAAAATGGTTTTGCGCATCACTGCCATCGATCGCCAGATCATGCTGGTATTGTTCATACAGTGGACATTCTGCATCGAAATAATAACGATCCTGTTTCGGATCGAAAGACAGCGGATATTGCTCGCATGCAAATGGTTTGTTGTCACCGAGGCTGCAGCCCTCCTGCCCTAAAAAAGTGCATTGAGATTCGATCACAAGCCTCGTCCAACGTGTCTTCTCTGGAGGCAGCAAAGGGATCTCCAGGGCAGGGTAGCCCTCGTCAATATGGCAGCATTTCCTACAAACTTTGCAATGTTCAAAGGGCACGTCTTAAGTCTCCTGCACGCATTGAAAGCCAAGCCTCACACTGATTCAAGCTATTTTTCATTTGCTTGCAGCCTAGATCCCCCTGAGCAAGAGCTCGCGAGCTCAGCAAGCTGACCTATGCGTATGTCTTTAATCTTGCTATCGTGAAGCCTGAATTCAAAAACAGCAAATGAGTCATCTGTAAGGGGGCATGCGGTGGAATGTAAGCGACGTGAACTGCTAAGAAAACTTGCCTATCTGCCTATCATGGCTACCCCGGCAGCATTCGCTAACAGCGATCCATCCTGGCCCGCTAAGCCTATGCGTTTGGTGGTTCCGTTTGCGGCAGGAGGCGCTGCTGATCTTGCAGCGCGCCTTATTGCTCAGCAAATGTCCCAGTCCCTGGGCAAGCCGATGCTGGTGGAAAATAGGGGTGGCGCAGACGGGGCAATTGCAGGCCTTGAGGTGGCTCGTGCTGCTGCTGACGGATACACGGTTTTTATGGCGACTGCCAGCCCTCTATCGTATGTTCCTTCCGTTAAGCGCAATCCACCCTACGATCCTATTAATGACTTTACACCGATCAGTTACTTTGCGACTTTTACATTTTTTATGATGGTTCACCCTTCGGTGCCTGTCGCATCGATGGCTGAGTTGATCGGTTTCGCGCGAGCAAACCCGGGTAAGCTGAGCTATGCAACCGGGAATACAACCTCGATTTTGGCCATGGCGCAGTTCAACGCTGCAAACAAGCTCAACATGGTGCACGTCCCCTACAAGGGCGAAGCCCAGGCTGTTGGTGATTTGGTTCCGGGTCGAGTACAACTCATGTGGGCCACACCTGCTGTGCTTCCGCAATTAAGCAAAGCTGGCATGAAACCTTTAGCTGTGTTGCTACCGAACCGTTCTGCCCTGATGCCTGACGTACCAACCATGGCTGAAGTTGGACAAAACTTGGTGAGCATCACCCCCTGGGGTGGCTTTGTTGGCCCCGCCAAAATGAATAAGGACATCACCGATCGACTTTCACGAGAGTTTGCCACCGTGCTTCGCAAGCCTGAGATCAAGGATCAACTTGATAAACTTGGGCTGCCTGGTCGCCCTAGTTCGCCAGAGGAGTTTGGTGGCTTTATCCGTGAACAGCTACAAATTTGGGATCGTGCTCTGCGTGACGCCGGCATTGCGAAAGATTAATAGCGTTCAGCTCCGAGGAGACAATTGATCAGGCCACTTGGCGTTTTATCTTGAAGTGAAGCTTGCGCTTTTCTCTGATTTGCACGCTAACCTGCATGCTTTCAATGCTTGTTTAGCACACGCCCGGGAGCAGGGCGCAAGTGCAATCGCTGTGCTCGGTGATCTAGTTGGTTATGGCGCAAACCCTGTTGAGGTGGTCGACCAATGCATAGCTCTTCAAGACCAGGGAGCCATTGTGATTCGAGGCAATCACGAATCCTTGGCTTTAAGGCCTATAACGGCGGGCAAAACCATGGGAGGGCTAACCGCACAGTGGACCCACGACACCTTATCGGTTGCCCAACGGCAATGGCTAAGTAGTCTCAAGCTTGAAGCAAAAGTCGGCCCAGCTTGGCTGGTACACGCAACGGCGCAAGAGCCAGCGAGCTGGCAATACGTCACAGATACAAAAAAGGCAGCCTTTAGCCTTCGAGGAGTGAACCATGATCGAAGCATTCGTTGGTTGTTCTGTGGGCATGTGCACGAGCAGGCGCTTTATGTGGAGATAGGTCGCGATAAGTTAATCCACTACCGTCCACTCGTCGGGGAAAGCATTCCAGCGATTGCAGGACGCCGACACCTTGCAGTGGTTGGCTCTGTCGGTCAACCTCGTGACGGAGATCCGCGCGCTTGTTACCTCATCTTTGATCTCAGCGAGGAGACGATATGCTTTCACCGAGTCGCTTATGATTATTTTGCCGCAGCTAAGGCAATCAGAGATGCGGGTCTGCCGGAATGGTTGGCGACCCGATTGGAGCTTGGGCAGTGAAACGACTCAAGCCAGGTGACCGAGTCGATCAGTATGAAATTTTGAGCGAAGCACATCGTGGTGGGATGGCACGCTTATATGTGGTTCGATCCGATGATAGCGATTCGGTGTGTGATGGGCTTTTGATGAAAATACCTCGAATGTCTCCCCGGGATCAGTCTGAGACAGTTCTAAGTTTTGAGGTTGAACGGCTGATCCTGCCGCGCTTGAAAGGGCGCTACATTCCCAAGTTAAAGGGTATTGGTGGGCTCGACCGTGTGCCCTACATCCTCATGCAACGGGTCGAGGGGGAAACCCTTGCTGATTGGCTTGTACGTAGTCACGCGGCCGGGATAAAGCCTGGGCTAGAAGTGGTAGTCAGGCTTGGGATTTCGATCGCTTATGCGCTCTTTAGCTTGCACCGGCAGGCTTGTTGCCATCACGATTTAAAGCCTGCAAACGTTTTGATAAAGCCTGACGGTCAGGTGGTCTTGGTCGATTTCGGACTTGCCCATCATCGCAGCGTTCCGGATCTCCATGCAGAGGAGATGAGGCAGCCCGTTGGCTCACCACCAAGTCTCGCACCTGAACAAATCGTGGGTCAAAGGGGTGATCTAAGAAGCGACATCTATGCGCTCGGTGTTCTGCTTTATGTAATGTTGACAGGACTTTTTCCGTACGGTATGCCAAAGGGAGCCGTCGCATTATCGCGTCGCATTTGGGACGATCCGGTACCTTTAAGGCAGCATCGGCCGGACCTTCCTCCTTGGATTCAAGAGGTCATTGGTCGATGCTTGAAACCTAAAGCTGCTGATCGTTATCAGTCAGCGGCACATCTTGTCTTCGATCTAAAACATCCTCAACAAGTTCGCGTCGGCAGTTATGGCACGCAGACTAGGCAAAGGTCGGCATGGCAACGACTCCGGTCTTGGGTCGACTTTATGCGTTTAGGCTATCAGCCGAGTCAAAGCCCGTCGAAAGCCGACGTGATGCCTCCCATCGTTTTGCTGGCACTGAATCATGCCGACCCTGCTGAGCAGGTTCGCCATTTACTCGGTGAGTCAGCTAAGCGCGCCATGGGTTCCTTGCCTGGCGCAAGGCTCGCTTTGGTGACCGTTTTGTTACCTCGCGATATAAGCGAGCACGATGATCAGCGCAGTCGAACCGAGCAGCAGCGGCGCCATCTGATCAAACTAAGACAGCTTGCTGATCAACTCGGGGTTAATTTACCTATGACCTCGTGCCACGTCTTGGAGGGTGGGCAGGTAGCGAGCACGCTTGTTAAGTACGCAGAAGCGAACCATGTGAACACCATCGTATTAGGCAGCGGTAAACCTGATGGCCCCTTGCAAGCTTGGACACATTCGGTTGCGGTCAAGGTTGCGATGTATGCACCTTGCACAGTAGTCATTGTTAAGCTTGACGACCAACAAGTTGAGTAAAACGAGGTTATGGGTTGTATTTATAACTAAACTGAAGCTGATGCTTATGATTTGCGGAAATGAACGATGTCACCATAGGAGATCCTGTTCAACGCTTTGTCATCGGGCTAAAGAGCTCCTCGGCGAATCTGGTCGCGCTCAATACTTTCAAACAATGCTTTGAAATTTCCTTCGCCGAATCCTTCATCATCTTTGCGTTGAATGAATTCAAAAAATACAGGACCCAGTAAAGCCTGGCTGAATATTTGTAGCAATATTCGTTTCTTGTCTCCCGAGGTACTCCCATCGATCAAAATACCTCGCGTCCTTAAGTCTTCAATGGGCTCACCATGACCAGGGAGTCGCTCATCAATCATCTCGTAATAAATCTTGTTTGGCGCGGACATGAGGGGAACGCCAGCGCTTCGGAGTGCGTCAACCGACTTGTTCAGATTGTTAGTGAGTAAGGCGATGTGTTGAATACCTTCACCGTTAAACTGTAATAGAAATTCTTCGATCTGACCTTTGCCAGATGGTCCTGCCTCTTCATTCAATGGAATTCGAATCAAGCCATCCGGAGCAGTCATCGCTTTACTTCGTAAGCCGGTGTATTCGCCTTTGATATCGAAGTATTTGATTTCCCGAAAATTGAAGAGTCGTTCGTAAAAGCTACTCCAATAGCTCATACGGCCCCGATAAACATTATGGGTCAGATGATCAATCCTGATAAGTCCATGACCTTCGGGATGTCTTGAATCGAGACTCTCGTAAGGCGCTAAGAACTCAAAGTCAATATCGTAAATACTTTTACCATCCTCAAAGCGATCGATTAAATAGAGCGGTGCGCCGCCTATGCCCTTGATGGCAGGTAGTCTCAGTTCCATAGGTCCGGTGGGTACTTCAACCGGTTGAGCTCCAAGGTCTATAGCTCTCGCGTAGGCTTGGTGTGAATCCTTCACCCGAAAAGCAAGCGCGCAAGCGCTCGCACCATGCTCGGCTGCAAAATAGCCTGCAAGGCTTCTAGGCTCTCGGTTTACGATGAAATTAATCTCACCTTGCCGATAGAGCAAAACGTCTTTACTGCGATGTTTGGCAACCAGACTAAACCCCATCTGTTCGAACAAGGGTTCAAGAATGCCTTCTTGCGGGGATGCAAATTCGACGAACTCAAAACCCATTAATCCCATGGGATTCTCATGCGTGATGGTCACAGCAAGCCTCCTTTTCGTACTCAGTTGATGGTAAACGATCGGGGCCTGAGCGTCGATGCCGGTACTGCAGCGGCTAAAGGAGCCAGATACGAAACTTCAAATGATAAGTAAATACACGTAGGTAATATAGTGTAGTAAGGTCAATTTCCTAAACGATCGATATTTACGAGCCGCCCGATGCGTCGGGGAGTTGCCGTCGTC
>VGHV01000157.1 GCA_016868095.1 Betaproteobacteria bacterium | reverse complement strand
CCTCGCTAAATCGCCTACGACGTCAGCTTGGCTTTTTGTCCTTGTCGATCAAGAGCGCACGGACGCCTTCGGGGAAATCATGACCACGCAAAAAGCGACGCGCCAGAACCAAGTCAAGGCCAAGGACCTCATCGAGCGAGCGATGAAAGCAATCGTGAAGATAGCGATGACTGATAAGGGCCGCAGTTGGTGAACCACGCTCGAGACTTTTTGCAGGCGCATCAAACCAGGGGTCATCTTGAGCTGCGCGCTGCAACTGCTCAAGCATGCTTGCAGGCGTTGGCTGGCTGCCAATCCAGCGCAGTGCCTTGGCATAGTGACTCAGCATGCTCGAAGCCATTGCATCATCAAGCGACGCATCGTGCTGGAGTATCCATGTGGTGACCAGTTGGTGATTCATCTGCCAGTCTTGCGTGAATTCAAGCTGAGTTAAATGATCAATCGTTGAATCCCATTTTGCCTTCGGAACGAAGGCGTCAAATAAGCCTGCATAGATTGCATCGGACTCGTTGATGATGAGCCCTGTGAGCGCCATGATCATGCCAACACCCGGGGGCAGTCGATTCAAAAAGAATCCGCCACCCACATCAGGAAATAGACCGATATGAATTTCGGGCATCGCAACTTTAGATGACTCGGCGATGATCCGATGCGAAGCGCCAGCGCTCAGGCCCATGCCGCCGCCCATATTGACCCCATGCGAGAACACAATAAAAGGCTTTCCAAAGCGATGGATCATACGATCCAGGATGTATTCTTCTTCAAAAAATGCATCGCCGTAGGCATATCGCTCATCGCCACCATCACGCACCTGACGTATAACCTCGGCCACATCACCGCCTGCGCTAAAACCCTTCTCGCCTTCTGCCTGGAGAATGACAGCAGCAATCGACGTATCGGATCGCCATCGGCGAAGTTGATGGCTAAGCAGTCGAACCATCTCAAGATTAATACCGTTTAATTGTTTGGGGCGATTGAGCCTTGCGCGCCCAATCCGCATGGCTTTGCTTCCGATTGTGTCGAACAACACCGATGCTGTATCCATGGATTTATTTTCCTTAGTGAGTTCGTGGCTTTATGGTTACCTTTTGGCCAGGGACAAAGAGGCGAAAACGTTCGAGTGCAATCGACTCGTGCTTCATGGCTGCAATCAAGTCCTTGATCGGGTCTTCGTAGGCCTCATCAGTGAGCTGAAAAGTTCCCCAATGAATGCCCAAAGAGAGCGGTTGTCCCAAAGCTTGATGCATGCGAACCGCCTCGTGGGGATTGATGTGTTGATTGGCCATAAACCAACGAGGTTCGTAAGCACCTACGGGAATCGCTGCAAGATCAAAGGGTGCAAAGCGCTTGGCAATGGCGTGGACATCATCAGACCAACCGGTATCGCCTGCGAAGTAAAAGCGAAAACTAGGATGTTCAAGCACCCAACCACCCCAGAGTGTCTTGTTTCGATCAAATAGGCCGCGACCACTCCAGTGGTGTGCTGGCACAAAATGAAACTGCAAGGACCCCTGCTTGCTTTGTTGCCACCAATCAAGTCCGAGAACGCGATCAAAGCCCTCTTCTCTTAACCAGCGATCGACCCCGAGAGGAACAAGCATAAGCGGCGGCCCACCCTCTTGCTTGGCGATTTGCCGCAAGCTTGGTAAATCAAGATGATCGTAATGATTATGAGAAATCAAGATGTAATCGATTCGCCCAAGATCGGCAATCGGCACAGGGGCCGGATGCAGGCGCTTGGGGCCGATCCAGCTAAATGGGGATGCCCGCTCAGAAAAATGAGGGTCGGTGAGAATTCGTACATCACCAATATTTAGGGCAATCGTTGCGTGACCTAACCATTGGACTTCGTGGCCTTTGCCAGACGATGCTTGCGCACCACGTGCGCCTGAGGTTGAAGTGTCCGCGTGACCCTGATCGGTCTTCCAGTCCTTGGGCATTTGCTCCCAAGCGGCCTTGATGCGCTCAGGGGCGACCAGTGCCTGTAAATCAAGGTCTTTTCTCGACCACCACCATCGGAACAATTCACTCAGTGGCTTATTGACCCGACTGCCATCGCTATTGCTATAGCCATCGTCTCGGTGATGGCTTGGCGCTTGACCGGATTCAACCGCAGACTTTGCTTCACAAGCGACTAAGGATGCGCAAAGTAAAAAAATGGCAATGCGCTTGATGAAAAAAGGCATGACTTAAGTGGCGTTGATGACAAAGAGCGGCGATCATACGGGCTTCTTTCCATCCATCGCAATTTGGGGACACTTTCCATGAATCAACTTGATCTACAAGAGCGCTTTATTGCCGTGACAGGCGGGGCATCAGGCATCGGTGAAGCGATCGTAAATAGGCTGATCGATTCAGGTGCAAAGGCCATTATCTGGGACGCCAATCAGGACCTAGTCGACCGCGTGCTCAAGCTTAATGATCCCAAGCGTTATGCAATCAAGATGGATGTCACCGATCAACATTCGGTGTTTGCGGCCATGCAAAAGAGCCTGGCCTGGATTGCTGAGCGATCAGGCGGCCAGGACGCAGGGCTCGACGGCATGATTTGCAGTGCCGGGATTACGGGGCCAAATCATACCGTCATCGATTATCGCTATGAAGATTGGAAGCAAGTTTTTGATGTGAACTTGCACGGCGTCTTTCTTTGCAATCAGGCCGCAGCTCAACACATGAAAGCTCGCTCAAAGGGAAGAATCGTCAATATCGCCTCGATCGCAGGCAAAGAGGGCAATCCAAACGCCTCGGCGTACAGTGCAAGCAAAGCTGCTGTGATCGGTTTAACCAAGTCCTTGGGTAAGGAACTTGCGAGCTCTGGAGTCACCGTAAATTGCGTCACACCTGCTGCTGTCAAGACACCAATGTTTGCGCAGATGAGCGAGACCCATATTCAGTTCATGTTGTCTAAGATTCCTATGAATCGCTTTGGTTTGGTTGAGGAGATCGCATCAATGGTGTGTTGGTTGTGTACCGATGATGCATCGTTTTCAACGGCCGCTGTCTTCGATTTATCAGGTGGCCGTGCTACTTATTGAACCAATTGATGCGCCTTTGATCCGAGGCTCGAGTAATTTCCCCTTTCGGCCTCGGGTCGCGTCATAGGCGCCCAACTCCCGAGCACTAAATTCTCTACTGATTGCTTTTGCACCACGAGCGGTACCCTGAATCAAAACCGAACTTGGCGTGTGCACAGCTACAGCAACGAGAGGATCTTTGGCATCGCAATCCATAAGACTCACGCCTCTGCCACCTTGCTTGAGCTGGCGAAGTTCCTCTAAAGGAAAGCTCAGGGCTCTTCCTTGTTCTGAAAGACAGAGCAATTTTTGTTGAGTGAGCTTGGCATCGACCACAGGTCTGATGAGCGCGTCATTAGGATCGAGCTGCACAAATTGCTTGCCTGCTCGCTGTCGGGTCGTTAAGTCTGCGGCAAGACATTGAAAACCTTGGCCAAAACGCGTAGCGAAGACTACCCGGTCACTTGCATGAGCCGCAAACAAGTAGGCCACCCTGCTGCCAGCTTCTAATTCAATAAGCGTTGTGATCGGTGAGCCATCGCCCCGGGCTGAGGGTAATTGGCTGACGCCAAGCGTATAGCTTCGACCCGTAGTGCTGATGACAAAAAGTTGATCGGTAGTCATGACTGGGTAGAGCGCATCTAAGCTGTCACCCGATTTAAATGAGAACTGTGATGCCTCGTGCCCGTGACCTTGGCGCACGCGTACCCAACCCTTGTCAGAAACGATAACGGTTACCGGTTCGTCAGTGATGCGTATGTCGATACTTGCTTTATCGCTGGCCTCAAGAAGCGTTCGTCGCGGGTCGCCATACTGTCGGGCATCAGCCTCAATTTCTTTAACCACTTGCTTGCGTAGGTGCTGCTCATCGTTGATGAGGGTTTCAAGCTGTTTGGACTCTTCACGAAGTGACTTAAGCTCTTGCTCAATACGGATGGCTTCAAGCCTTGCCAACTGTCGAAGCCTGATCTCCAAAATATCCTCAGCTTGTCGATCGCTGAGACGAAAGGCTTCAATAAGCGCTGCTTTGGGCTCGTCTGACTCTCGGATGATGCGAATCACTTCGTCGATGTTAAGCAGAACAAGCTGGCGACCCTCAAGTACATGAATGCGATCAAGCACTTTGTCGAGGCGATGCGCACTACGGCGTCGAACCGTATCAAGCCGATAAGTACACCATTCGCTCAAACACTCAAGTAATGACTTCTGAACCGGTCGGCCGTCTAGCCCAACCATCACCATATTGAGACTTAGGTTAGTCTCTAGGGAGGTATTGACGAGCAGCAAACTCACGAGCTCTTTAGGTTCAACACGCGAGCTTCTGGGTTCGATCACAAGGCGTACCGGAGCGTCTTTGCCCGATTCATCGCGAACCGCGTCGAGTACAGCAAGCATGGCTTGCTTGAGTTGCAGCTGCTCGTTGGACACCGACTTCTTACCGAGTCGGGGCCTCGGATTGGTGATCTCTTCGATTTGTTCTAGAACTTGCTGAGTGGACACGCCATGTGGCAACTCGTTGACCACGAGTTGCCATTGTCCGCGTGCAAGCTCTTCAATCTCGTAGCGCGCACGCATGCGTAGACTGCCTCGCCCGCTCCGATAAGCCTCAACGATGTCAGCTTTCGACGAGATAATCTGCGCTCCACCCGGCAAGTCTGGGCCTGGCAGCACGGCGAGCAAATCTTCAATAGTGCTTTTCGGCTTACGAATCAGCAAAGCAGCGGCCGCTGCTACTTCTTTGAGATTGTGCGATGGTATTTCTGTTGCCATCCCCACGGCAATGCCCGATGCACCGTTAAGTAGCACCATGGGCAATCGAGCCGGAAGCATGGCGGGCTCGCGTGTTGAACCGTCATAGTTATCAATGAAGTCGACCGTACCCATGTCGACTTCGTCGAGCAAGAGCTTCGCGTAACTCGTAAGGCGTGCCTCGGTGTAGCGCATGGCTGCTGCGCCATCGCCGTCGCGAGAGCCGAAATTTCCTTGGCCATCAATCAATGGATACCGCAGGCTAAAGGATTGGGCCATGCGAACCAGTGCGTCGTAGGCAGCGCTATCGCCATGAGGATGATAGCGTCCGAGCACTTCACCCACCACCCGCGCTGATTTGACAGGCTTAGCGTCAGCACTTAATCCAAGCTGATTCATCGCAAAGAGAATGCGGCGTTGGACGGGCTTCTGACCATCTGAGCCCTGGGGAAGCGCCCGACCCTTTACGACTGAGATCGCATAGTCAAGATAGGCACGTTCAGCAAACTCGGCAATCCGTACACGATCGTCGTTTGAGCTGTCATCTGCGATTTGTTCTGAAAACAGGTCCTGACTCATCTCAAATATCTACCTCAACTTCATGGCCGCGCCGCTCGAGCCATTGGCGGCGCGCCGCCGACTCGCCCTTACCCATCAGCAAATGAAAACATTGTCTGACCGGATCATCCCCCGCTTCGCCGAGCACTACCGGTGAGAGCCGGCGCGTATCTGGGTTGAGTGTGGTCTCCCAAAGCTGCTCGGCGTTCATCTCGCCCAAGCCCTTAAACCTTGAAATCGACCATGCGCTTTCTTTGACCCCTTCTTTGCGCAATTTATCCTCCAGGCTTCGCAATTCGGCCTCATCAAGGCAGTAACGTTTGCGTGCCTGCCGTTTGCCTGAGGCAGAAACATCAACCCGATAAAGCGGCGGTCTAGCGATATAAATATGGCCTCGCTGGATTAACTGAGGAAAATGCTTATAAAAAAGTGTGAGTAGTAGCACTTGAATGTGGGAACCATCGACATCAGCATCGGCTAAAATACATATCTTTCCATAACGTAGACCGTTCCAGTCGAGAGAATCATTAAGTCCATGTGGATCTATGCCCACTGCTACCGCCACGTCATGTACTTCCTGATTTGCAAACAATCGATCCTTGTCGGTCTCCCAAGTGTTTAAGACTTTGCCGCGAAGCGGCAAGATAGCCTGAAAGGACTTATCTCT
>VGHV01000156.1 GCA_016868095.1 Betaproteobacteria bacterium | reverse complement strand
GTGATTCATCGAATCCCGATCATTTAGTAGGTGTGCTCAGCTATTGGATGCCAATCAAGATGCCGTTCTTTGGAAAGGCTGTCTCGTTGGTCATTAGTTCATCGAATGATTGCTCGAATGAATTTGGCAAGGCCACACTTTGCTTTATGTCGGGGCGCTGGTATTGGCGACTAATGTCGCAAGCACGGATTCCGCTACCACCATGGGAAGCTTCGGGAACTCATAGTGCCGCGCAAGAGGGATCTGAAAGCGCGATATCCGATTCAAAGCCGATCACGATGCCAAACGAGCATGTGTTTGAAGCACAAGTCAACCAAGGTAGCGCGGCGGCCATACCCGGATTGGTCTACGTAGCCACAGTCACACGAGCCGCCGTACCCCAGACGATCGCCGCACTTCGCAACGAGATAGCTGCTACCGGTGATCCGTCCTACGAGAGTCGTCATCAAGTTGAGCCCGACTGCGGCATACAATTCGGGCTTTAAACCTCCATCTCGGAAAGGCTTAGATCGCATGAATATCACCATGATCGGTACGGGTTATGTAGGACTCGTTACCGGCGCATGTTTAGCCGATATGGGTAACGATGTGCTCTGTGTTGATATCGACCAGCGGAAAATCGAGCGCATACAAGCTGGCGACATACCGATTCATGAGCCTGGCTTAGACAAAGTTATCCATCGAAACGTTGCCGCTGGAAGGCTGCGTTTTAGTGCTGATGCGCGTGAAGGCGCTTTGTTTGGGCTAGTTCAAATGATAGCTGTGGGAACCCCACCTGACGAAGATGGATCTGCGGATCTGTCCTATGTTTTGGCTGCTGCGAGAACTATCGCCCAGCATATGGACGGCTATCGATGCGTGGTTGACAAGTCGACCGTACCGGTAGGCACTGGCGACAAAGTGCAAGCTGCCATCGCCGAGGAACTCAAGAAGCGTGGCATTGAGCTTCCGTTTTCTGTGGCATCAAATCCAGAGTTCCTCAAAGAGGGGGCGGCTGTCGACGACTTTATGAAGCCCGACAGGATTGTGTTGGGCGTTGAGGATGCCCAGGCTGAACAGTTACTTCGAGAACTGTATGCGCCGTTTCAGCGGAACCACGAGCGCACCTTTGTTATGAGTCGGCGTGCTGCGGAGCTGACAAAATACGCGGCGAATGCCATGTTAGCGACACGTATATCCTTCATGAATGAGCTATCCCGGCTTGCTGAAAAAGTGGGCGTTGATATCGAGCAAGTAAGAATAGGCATTGGGTCGGACAGCAGAATTGGCTATAGCTTTTTGTACGCTGGCGCAGGTTATGGGGGTTCCTGCTTTCCCAAAGATGTTAAAGCACTCATTAGGACCACCCAAGAGGAGGGAATTGAGCCCTTACTGCTCCAAGCGGTTGAATCGGTGAATCAAACGCAAAAGATGATTCTGGTCGACAAGGCGAAGAGGCGTTTTGGAAGCCTTAAAGGTTTGCGATTCGGGATTTGGGGGCTCGCCTTCAAACCCAATACGGATGACATGCGCGAGGCGGCCTCTCGCGTGGTCATTGAAGCGCTATGGCAAGAAGGATCAGACATCGTGGCTTACGATCCTGTGGCCATGGATGAGTGCCGGCGCATCTACGGCGATCACCCAAGTTTGGCGCTTGCAGGCACGCCGCTCGAGGCAGCTCGGGGTGTTGACGCCTTGTTTATCCTCACCGAATGGAAGGAGTTCCGTTCACCTAATTTTCAAGAGCTGAAGCATCGCATGAAGTCGCCGATTATTTTTGATGGGCGCAATTTATACGAACCGCATCTTGCGCGGGATCGCGGCTTTGAGTACTGGGCCATTGGTAGACCTTGATCATCGTATCGTGCACTCAAAGAGGCCTCGATCGCAAGAGGAGTCGGGCTCAACTGCTCATGACTTAATCGATTCACTCAGGCATCGCCTGCATGAGGCGGTTTTGCCCAATGGTGAAGCAATCGTTGATCATTGCGATGGAACCAATCAAATTTTGCTTGGACTCGTTACAAGTCCCAAGGTTCAAGCGCTTGTCTGGCTGGCACTCGCTAGCGCAGTGCTACCCAAAGCGGATGTGGAAAGGCTCGCGGGCGATGAACTGAAAGATTCCGTCGTGGCACTTCGATCGCTTTTCCTTATGCAAACCGTACCCACGGAAGGCGGAAAGCGCGATCTGGCAGAGCAAGAGTTACTACGTCGCATGTTCTTGGCCATGAGTGCCGATGCACAGGTCGTCTTAGTGCGACTTGCCTCTCGACTTCAAAGTTTGCGCTTTCATGCTCAAAGTAAAACAAGGCCATCGCTTGAGCAGGCAAGGTTTACCCTTCGGGTACTTTCGCCACTGGCTAATCGGCTCGGTTTGGGCCAACTGAAGTGGGAAATGGAGGATCTCGCATTTCGATTTTCAGATGAGACTTCCTACCACCAGATCGCTAAGGCTCTGGACGAAAAGCGAAGCCAGCGCGAGCTATTTATATCCGATTTGACAGACGAGATTCAAGCTGGCTTAGCCTCAGCCGGTCTCAAGGCCAAGGTTTCTGGGCGGCCCAAACATATCTACAGCATTTACAATAAAATGCGCATCAAGAACTTGCCGATTGAGAAGTTACTTGATTTGAGGGCGATTCGCATCGTTGTCGGTCAAATTGACGACTGTTATGCCGCACTTGACTGGATCCATAAGCGCTTCTCGCCATTGTTATCCGAATTCGATGATTACATCGCAAGGCCGAAGCCTAATGGCTACCGATCACTTCATACCGTGGTCTTGCACGAAGACGCGCGTCCCGTCGAGGTTCAAATACGTAGCGAGCTCATGCATCGTGAAGCGGAACTGGGCTTTGCCTCACATTGGCATTACAAGGAGACGAGTACGGGTTTAAGCCGTTCGAAGGGTGAGGCCCAAGATCAGGATCGAATTGACTATGTCAGACAACTCATAGCATGGAAACAGGACCTTAGCCATGGCAACAAAGCTATCTCAAAGGCATCAAAGGCGATTTACGTCTTGACCCCTCAAGGCAAGGTGCTTGAGTTGCCTCAAGAAGCCACCCCGATTGACTTTGCGTACTTGCTTCACACCGACTTGGGGCATCGCTGTCGCGGTGCAAAGATTGACGGCGTCATGGTGACTCTTAATACCAGTCTTCGCTCCGGTCAAACGGTTGAGATTCTCGCTGCGCGCGCGAGTGATCAGCTCGGTCCATCTCGAGATTGGTTAAACCCTTCACTGGGCTACGTAAAAAGTTCTAGAGCAAAAACAAAGGTCAGGCAATGGTTTCATGCACTTGATGAACAGCGCGATCTCGCAATTGGCCGCGCCAAGCTCGAAAAGTTGCTCCAACGGGAAGGGAAAACCGCCTTGGCGCATGAGGAGCTTGCAAACCGGATGGGATTTGAGGGCGTAAAGGCGTTGTTCTTGTCACTAGCTCGAGAAGAGTTGAGTAGTCGAGCGCTTGAAAATGCAGTCCGATTCGATGCTTATCAAGCGCTACCGGCAGACAGTAAGCATCCACCGACTTTGCTTGAAGCACAGTCAAGCCTTAGCGCAGCTCAATTTCGAGCCACAGCGAAAGCGGTGAAACCAAGTGCAGCGGGGCAGCACTCTCGGATTCTTGTCGATGGCGTAGCTTCGTTACTTCATCATCTTGCGGGTTGCTGTCGACCTATTCCACCGGATGAAATTAGCGGATTCATCACCCGTGGCGAAGGCGTGTCCGTGCATCGCATTAGCTGCTCAACTTACGGCCGTTTGCTTAATCGCCATCCTGAGCGAGTGATCCCCGTGAGTTGGGGAGCCGATGCGGGAAGCGACCCGAGCGGGCGGAAATCAGAACAAACGAGGCGCGGTGTTCGTGACTCGCATGACCTACCCGCATTTGCCACTGAGTTATTGGTGAGAGCTAATGATCGACAGGGACTGTTACGCGATCTGACGGAATTGATGTCGCGACTCAAGGTTCGGATGACTTCCATTCGAAGCTATACCAAGCGTGAGCAACTTAACATCCGGCTTACGCTTGAGCTTTCGCATCAACGAGAGTTAAGTTTCGTTATTAAAAAGTTACGTGAGCTACCAGGGATTTTGTTAACCTCGAGAATAGGTGATTAAGTGTAGAACTGGTTAAGTGTCGAACCGGTTAGGCATGTAAGTGTTTAGTTGTCGAACTGGTTTCGCCACCTTAGGCAAATCACGGAGTCAGACTGACTTTGGCCTGAAAGCCTTGCAGACGGTCGGCTCGGTTTCAAGGCGAGGCGCGCCGATGAGATCGAGGCAGTAGGGTACTGCTGCAAAAATGCCCGGAACCAATACATGGCCATCGTTGTCCTTCAATCCCGCGAGTGTTTCGGCAATTGCTTTGGGCTGACCGGGCAAATTCACAATGAGACAGCTATGGCCATCGACGAGTTCCCGAAGCGCGGCAACCTGCCTTGAAAGAATTGCGGTTGGTACAAATCGCAAACTGATTTGGCGCATTTGTTCGCCAAACCCGGGCATTTCGCGACTGCTGACAGCAAGGGTGGCCTCGGGTGTTACGTCTCTGCGCGAGGGGCCCGTCCCACCGGTGGTGAGAATGAGATGACAGCGTGATTGATCGCATAGCGATCGAAGATTGGCTTCAATCGCTGCCCGTTCATCGGGGATTAAGCGCTCCTCAAGGTGAAATGCTGTAACGATTGCGGCTTCAAGCCAGGCGCGAAGCGCTGGCAATCCGCGATCTTCATACACACCTTTTGAGGCGCGATCGCTAATTGAAACGATACCTATACGCAATATCTTGCGATTCGCCGGATCTGTCCCGCAATTCGCCGGATCTGGCTTCCCGCTTGCGCATGGCCGAGGCTCTGTGCGTTTATCGCTTAAGCCTGGTTGAGGCTCTGGATGTCCGATTCTTGGACTCGGTTGAGACTCTGCTTGCCCACTTCCTGAGCTTGTTTGAGTCTCACTTTGCTTATGACTGGATGTCACGGCGCTTTACTCCGCTGGAAATTGATGCATTAGGACTTATCTGCTTGAGTACTGCCACTAACGAGGTTTCATCAAGTTCGCGCATCAGTCGACCAACATACTGCAACTGCCTTCTTTTAGCTTCATGCGCTTTAATCATCCTGCATGCGACGACTGCGTCATGGAGCCTCTCTGGGAGCTGGACTTTACGAAATTCGCTATCGTTTAAAGACACAAGGATCTTTCCATAGGCTTGAAGTTGATGCATCTCCCGCTTTAACTGCGACTTGCTAGGTTTGTCGTCCTGCGTAATTATTGCTTCGGTCATGAGGTGGCTCAAAGTAACGTCGATGTGTCCTATCGGGACATCGTCACATGAAGTGGCGATGGAAGTTAGCGCAAAGCCTTATGATAAGCCTCCTTGGAGGTCACATATGTTCCAGTATGATCGTAATAAATTTTCCGAATTAGCCGAGACCGCGCTTTCCATCGCTAAGCGACTAGGGGCGAGTGATTGCTCGGTTGACCTGGCTGAAAGTAGCGGTCTGACCGTTAATGTTCGCATGCGCAAGATGGAAACTGTCGAGCAAACCCGCGATAAGAGTCTTGGCGTTACTGTTTACGTCGGTCAGCGTAAAGGCCACGCGAGCACGGGTGATTTTGCAACTGCCGCGATTGCGCAAACGGTTCAGGCTGCCTTTGACATCGCTCGATATACAGGTGAGGACGATGCCGCGGGCCTGCCCGAGTACGAGCATTTGGCACAAGCCGATGATGTGGTTGATCTTGACTTGTTCCACCCGTGGGCGCTTAGTGTGGACCGTGCAAAAAGACTAGCCCTGCGCTGCGAGGCTGCAGCCCTCAATGTAGACAGCGCCATCCAAAACAGCGACGGTGCATCGGTGAGCACCGCCAGTGGCCATTTTCTTTCAACAAATTCTCGCGGATTTTCTGGTGGCTATGCGCATTCCCGTCACTCTTTAGGTGTTGCGCCTATTGCCAAGGACAAGGCAAATGCTGAAGGTGGTATGCAGCGTGACGCGTGGTACCTGTCTCGAAGGCGTGCTGAAGACTTGGCAACGCCTGAGTCGGTAGGTCTTTATGCTGCCAAGCGAACATTGGCGCGACTTGGCGCGCGGCC
>VGHV01000155.1 GCA_016868095.1 Betaproteobacteria bacterium | reverse complement strand
GGATGAGGTAGCCCTTTTGTAAAACAGTGACTACATGATTGGGCGAAACCGGCGGACTCACTGAGGATCCCGACACCATGGAAATCGCTTGATGACGGTTAGGATCAAAGCGTTCGCCAACAGGTTCGATGGCTTGAAGGTGATTGCGTTCAAATGCAGCATGCAGGAGTCGTAGGGTCGCTTCAGCACCCTCTTTAAGCGCCTCGACCGTGGGTTTATCGACTTTTAAAGAAAGCTCAAGACTATCGAGCACCGGAACAAGCGCCTCGGCAAATGACTCGACAGCATATTTATGCGCATTAGTCACCTCGATCGCTGTGCGCTTGCGCATGTTCTCCATGTCCGCCATACCCCTTAAGAGTTGTTCTTGCGCGCTCTTTAACTGGGCACGCAATTGCTCAAGCTCAAGCGTGGGATGTGCTGAACCAGCTTGGACATCAGACTCAAGCGTGGCGCCCTGCGGGTCTGCACGGCCTGTGTCATTGAGGGCGTCAAATGACAGCGTGCTCGAATGATCCTCACTGGCTGCCGTCTGTGGATCGGGTTTCGCCTTGTCGCTTGCAGCCCGACCGGCGTCGGCTGATAGGGACTCATTTGCTGAGGGATTCGACATCGTTTTGACCTTGAAAATTCGCTAACCAATTGCGCATGTGGGACGTGATGGCCATCTTTCAAGTCCGTTTGGCGGTGAAATTCGACCGTAGAGCAATCCTTTGACTTAACGATCCGCACCGAGCGCGGCGGCGCGGCTAAAGCGCGCAGCAGCCGCAGCGTCAGACCTTGACTCCTTATCCAACGTCGATTGCCAGTCGTGCGTTGTTGCATGGATGCGTTGGGCGAGTGCCTCGATAAAGTCGGAGCGATCATTCACGCAACTGATGTATTCAAAGTGTTCGCCTCCTGCTTCCAAAAAAGCGTGCTTGGCCTCCTGAGCGATTTCTTCAAGGGTCTCCAAGCAATCGGCGACAAAACCCGGACAAAAAACGTCAACGCGTTTGACGCCTTCTTTGGCCAGGGCAATGAGACTGGGCTCGGTATAAGGTTGCAACCACTCGGCGCGGCCAAATCGCGACTGAAAGGTGAGCTGGTAGGCATCTGGAGCCAAGCCAAGTGCCTGGGCTAACAATCGCGCAGTCACGTGGCACTCGCAATGATAGGGATCGCCAAGAAGCAAGCTGCGTTTGGGTACCCCGTGAAAGCTAAAAACAAGCTTGTCGCCACGCCCCTTTTCTTCCCAATGTTCGCGGATACGAGCAGCCAAGGATTCGATATAAGCAGGATCACGATGAAAGCCCCTGACCATCCGAAGCTCGGGCAGGTTGCGCCAGCGCTTTAGCTCCGTAAATACCTGATCCCAAACAGTTGCAGTCGTCGACGCCGCATACTGGGGGTATAGGGGTAAAACCAGCAAGCGCTGCATACCCTGCTCACGCAGCTCACGCATCACGCGGACGATCGATGGCTCGCCGTAACGCATCGCATATCGAACCTCAAGACTCGGAAAGCTAGATTGCATTCGCTGTGCCAGGGCCTTGGCCTGCGATTCGGTGTGTAAGGCAAGTGGTGATCCCTGCTCGGTCCAAATCGAGGCGTATTTCTTAGCAGAAGCACCAGGACGGAAGCGCAAAATAATGCCGTGGAGAATCATCATCCACAGCAGGCGCGGAATCTCAACCACGCGTGGATCCGACAAGAACTGTGCGAGATAGCGTCTTACCGCGGCCGGTTCGGCAGCCTCGGGCGTGCCTAATTGCACCATCAAGACCGCGTCGATCGGCTTTTGGTTGTGGCGAAAAGAAGACGAGGCGCTGTACCTCGAGGTTGGCTTGGCCTCAGACATAGTCTAAGGGTAACCGATGCTGTAATGCCCAAGTGTGGCATGGGCCTACTTTAATGATTCAAGTGGTTAAGCGCACCTGATACCAGCCTTGCAGTGATGTCAACAATCGGGATGACTCGCTCATAGGCCATGCGCGTGGGACCAATCACGCCAAGTGTACCAACAATTCGACCATCAACCTCATAGGGAGCCACCACAACCGAGAGTTGATCCATGGGCACAAGCGAGGACTCGCCGCCAATGAAAATCTGCACACCTTTTGCCCGGCTCGATGCATCGAGCAATTGCAAGAGTGATGTTTTTTGGTCGAACATGTCGAATAAGCGGCGTAAGCGTTCCATGTTGTCAGCCAGATCGCTCACACCGAGTAAATTTCGCTGCCCTGAGATGACGACCGGATCGACCTCTTCGCTTAGGGCCGATTCAGAGGTTTGAACGGCAGCTTGCATCAAGGCCGAAATATCCAATTGCAAGTGCTGAAGTTCCTCCCTGAGCTTGCTCTTGATCTCGTCAAAACCCAAGCCAGCGAGATGTTGATTGATGTAATTCGCAGCCTCAATCAATTCCTCTTGCCGATAATCACGATCAGTAATCAGGATTCGATTTTGCACATCGCCTTGATCGGTCACGATAATCAGCAAAAATCGTTGGGCATTCAGCCTTAAGAATTCAACTTGCCGGAAGCGAGAGCTTCGACGTGCGGTCATCACCACGCCGGCGAAGGACGAAAGCGACGATAGTAGGCTCGCCGCCGAGGCGAGAACCCTTTGAGGATCAGCACTTTGCAGCCGATCCTGCATTTCCTCGGTTTTTTCGACCTCGATAGGCTTGACGGTGAGCAGGCTATCAACAAAAAGCCGATAACCACGAGGCGTGGGAATTCGGCCCGCCGAGGTATGAGGCGAGGCAATCAAACCCATATCCTCCAGATCGGCCATGACATTACGGATGGTCGCGGGCGATAGGTCAAGCCCGGAATGCCTCGATAAGGTTCGAGACCCGACCGGCTGGCCGTCGAGGATATAGCGCTCAACCAGCGCCTTCAGTAGCAAACGAGAACGATGGTCCATGATGACCAAAATTCTAAGCTCATCTATGGTGTAATCAAAGTCATGTCATTGCGCTTTGAAACGATTGCCCTTGTCGGAAGGCCACAAACCCTTGGGCTTGAGAACACGCTTGCGGCCATGGCTGCCTGGCTTGAGGCCAAAACCCACAAGGTGGTGATCGAGGAATCGATCGCCGAAAGCAAACTGCTCTCGGCATGGAAGTCCTTAAATTTTGCCGAGATTGCCCAGCAGGCCGATCTGGTCATTTCAGTTGGCGGCGATGGCACCCTATTAGGTGCTGCAAGGCAAATCGGCCCCCAGGAAGTGCCCTTGCTCGGCATCAACTACGGACGGGTGGGCTTTGTCACCGACATCCCCTTGAGCCAATGGGAAGTGGGGCTACAAACCGTCCTCGCCGGCGATTACGCCATCGAAAGGCGCGGGCTGATCTCCGCAACCGTAAGCCGCGCAGGCCATCCCGTGTGGTCGACTCTGGCCGTGAACGACGTGGTGGTTAATCGATCCTCGCGAGCCGGCATGATTGAACTCGAAGTCGAGGTCGATGGCGAGCACATGGCCACCCAAAGGGCTGACGGCTTAATTGTTGCCAGTCCAACGGGGTCCACGGCCTATGCCTTGTCTGCCAACGGCCCAATTCTCCATCCGCGGTTGCGAGGCTTCATCATGGTGCCCATAGCCCCGCAATCCTTATCGAATCGACCCATCTGTCTACCCGACGATGTGTCGATCACGATTCGCGTTGTCGAAGGTAGGGAGCCAAGAGTCTCAGGCGACATGCAGGTTTTTTCAGACCTGCACATCGACGATGACATCCAAATTAAACATGCCCCTCACGCCATGCGGCTTGTCCATCCCAAGGGCTACAGCTACTTCGGCACCCTGCGCTCAAAGCTTAACTGGCACGAACCACCACTCTACGAAACAACGAGGCGTTAACGTGCTCAGGAGCCTGCATTTACGCGACTTCGTGATTGTTGCTGAGGTGAGCATGCAGCTTGAGCACGGTTTTACGGCATTTACCGGTGAAACAGGCGCTGGGAAGTCGCTTTTAATCGATGCGCTCGGTCTTTTGAGTGGGGAGCGGGCGGACCCTAAGATGGTCAGACCGGGTAGCAAGCGGGCTGACCTCGCCGCACACTTCGATCTTCACCCGGGACACCGCATCCATCGCGATCTACGCGACGCCGACATGGAAGGTGACGAGGGAGAATTATTGCTGCGTCGAACCCTTGACGCCGATGGTCGATCCAAGGCTTATATCAACGGCCATCCGGCAACGATGCAGCAATTGCGAGAGCTTGCGGGCCAACTGATCACCACCCACGGCCAGCAGGCCTCGGCCACTTTAACCGGGGGTGAATCGGCAAGATTTTGTCTAGATCGATATGGTTCCCACACCGATCTACTAGACGCTTATAGCAAAGGATTTCAACACTACAGCCTGCTTCGCGACCGCTTTGAGCATGCGAAGACACGTCGTGCCGAGGGGCAGCTCAGACTCGAGCAACTGCAATGGATGCTTGATAGCTTGCAAGACATACAACCTAAAAAAAACGAATGGGAAGCGATCCAGGCTGAACACCATCGCCTCTCACACGGTGAAAAGCTGATTGAAGCCATCCATACTGCCCTGGACCAATGTGTGGATGGCGATGATGCTGTGCTAAGTCGGCTTTATCGCATGAGCGCCAAGTTGGCCTCATGCATTGATGTTGATCCATCCCTAAGCTCAAGCCTTGAATTGCTTGACAATGCGCGTATTCAACTCGAAGAAGCAGCACAGCAGTTGCGACATGATCTCGAGCGCGCTGAAGCAGACCCGGCCCGGTTTGCCGAAGTCGAAACCAGAATGAGCCTATTGCACCAAACAGCGCGAAAGTTGAGGCTTGCGCCCGAGGAACTGGCCGAGCGGCAAGAAGCCTTTCTCGAAGAACGTCGCCAACTGGAAGCGCTTAGCGATGTTGCTGATATTGAAAGGCAAATGAGTGAGGCACTCGAGGAGGTGCGCATACTTGGCATGGCCTTGCGGTCAGCACGGCAGGCTACGGCGCTTAGCCTCTCAGACAGCGTTAACGCCTTGCTTCCAGCACTTGGCATGCCGAAGGCAAAACTAAGCCTTGTGTTTGACGCGATTGATCCACTGGCTCACGGCATGGATCGCGTGAATTTTTTCTGGCAGGCCCACGCCGGTGCCGAAGCAAGACCTTTGGCGAAAACTGCATCGGGCGGGGAGCTATCGCGTATTGCATTGGCGATCAGCACAGCGGCAGCGCAAAGCAATCCCACGCCAACACTCATCTTCGATGAGGCTGACGCAGGCGTTGGTGGGGCAGTCGGCCAGGCGATCGGCGAATTGATGCGCGAGCTAGGTCAAAGTCGGCAGGTCTTGTGCGTGACCCACCTTCCTCAGGTTGCAAGCCAGGCCCACCATCAGTTCAAGGTGCTCAAGCGTGAGCAAGATGGCATGACTTATAGCGACGTGCAGGCGCTGGACCCCAAAGCGCGCAGCGAAGAAATCGCCCGCATGCTCGGCGGCAAAGCCATCACCGAAACCACCCGCCGTGCAGCCAAAGAAATGTTGCGGCTTGACCGCGCTGGATCTGGGCCAACATAACGACGGCGATGAACGGCAGCATGAAGGCTGATCGTGAGCATTAATTTTGACCTGTCCGACCTGCAAGCCTTTGCAGCGCTCGCCGAACGCGGCAGCTTTCATCGCGCGGCAGAGTCCATTCACATCTCCCAACCTGCCTTAAGTCGGCGGATTGAAAAGCTCGAAAACGCGCTTGGCGTGCGGCTATTTGACCGCAGCACAAGACGCGTGAACCTCACAGCCGTGGGACGCGATTTTGCGAGAAAAGTACGGCTGATTCTTGACGATCTCGATCAAACCCTACTCGGTATCCGCGAGGTCGCTGCCACACGCATGGGCGAAGTCACCATAGCCTGCGTTCCTTCTGCGGTGTATTATTTTTTGCCGCAAGTCATATCGCGTTACCACGAACGCTATCCACGGATTAAGGTCAAGGTCATTGACGACGGCGCCAACGAGGTCTTGAGTGCAGTGGTTAATGGTGAGGTCGATTTTGGCATTAACTATATCGGTCGAGAAGAGCCCGATATCGAATTTTTAAGCTTTCATGAGGATCGCTTTGTTGCTTGCAGGAAAGATCAC
>VGHV01000154.1 GCA_016868095.1 Betaproteobacteria bacterium | reverse complement strand
CGAGTAGATCAAGGTCGCTGACATAGTCGAGAAAGCCATCCACCTCAGCAGGATCAATTTCATAACGAGCAAAATGCTCGCTTCCCCAGGTCTCAATATCTTTTGCCGTTAGCATCGCGCCCGGTATCTGCTGCACGCTATGGTCAAACCGTCGATGCTTTTGACGCAACTCTTTAAACTTGCGTGCCCTTCGACCTTCGGTCCAATAGCCTTCTTCTCTCACAGCCACAAGTCCGTATGCGTCACGAATAGGATGACCCCACTCGCTTTCAGGAGGCAGTGCATAGATGAGCAGGGGTTGCGGTGCAACGCGTAACATCGCCTCGTTGACATCGATGTAAGGACAAAGCGCATCCCATCGCGTGGTGAAGTATGCGATTTCGTCATGGTAGCTGTGGACAAAGAGATTTGACGCAGTCCAGCTTTGGTGACCCAAGCGATACGATCGCTCTGAGAGCTTCTGATCTGAGCAATGCAAATACGACTGACTTGACGCTAGCTTATCCAAAGGCATTCGATAATCACCAACAATTTGTTATTTTTATTGTAATTTTTTAAGTGTTATTCCCATGTCGCAAGCATAACGAATTTTTGCCATTTGATTCAAGCTTTTATCAAGCCGTTTGTCAGACTTTCGCACCTCTAATCAATAGCCCTCTACCAAGAGCCTAAAGCCAGGTTTGCCAATCATCTCAATCAAGATAAATGTGCAATATGATCCAATCATTAGTACGATCTAAACGGCATTTGGACTAAACAGATTGACTGGATCCGCGCATCGCCCCAAGGACCAATCCCGCCTTTGAAACCCTCAAGCCTTACTGCGCGCTCATGCTCGTCATGGACACCGATGACTGAAAGCGCCGATAAGCCATGTAGGCAATTCACGCTCGTGCACTGCAAAAATTATTTTTCTCAGGGTGAGAGATAGTTTTTCATAATACGAAAAAACACTCTAAGTCCTTGTTTTATCAATTATTAATTATTTTTGATATAAATTTTGCTTTTGCTACACTGCATCATGTCAATAGCCACTGACGTCTAATCGAATTAACCGTTCTCATTTATCAAATTAGGAGCGTCATATGTCTCGATTCGAACTGGAAGTGCAAAAGCTGCAAAAGGATTGGTCGCAGCCCCGTTGGAGCGGTATTCAACGTAACTATTCGGCTGCCGATGTCGTGCGTCTAAGAGGATCTTTCCAAGTGGAGCACAGTCTTGCAAGAAGCGGGGCCGAGAAGCTTTGGCGACTTCTCCAAAGTGAGGATTTCGTCAACACCTTAGGTGCTTTGACTGGTAATCAAGCCATGCAACAAGCCAAAGCCGGCTTAAAAGCGGTTTACCTATCAGGATGGCAGGTTGCAGGCGATGCGAATCTTGCTGGCGAAATGTATCCCGACCAGTCGCTTTACCCCGTCAACTCAGTACCCTCGGTCGTTGAAAAAATCAATAACGCACTGATGAGGGCCGACCAAATCCAATCGATGGAAGGCCTTCAAGCAAGTGATCCGTCCTATGTGGATTTCATGTTACCGATTGTTGCCGATGCCAAGGCCGGTTTCGGCGGGGTCCTCAATGCTTTTGAGTTAATGAAAGCAATGATTAAAGCTGGCGCTGCGGGTGTTCACTTTGAAGACCAACTTGCGTCGGCCAAAAAATGTGGGCACCTCGGCGGAAAAGTACTTGTTCCAACCAGAGAAGCCGTCTCAAAGCTGCTCGCTGCGCGCCTTGCCGCCGACGTTTTAGGTGTACCAACCGTACTGTTCGCTAGAACGGATGCCGAGGCTGCTGACCTGGTGACTTCTGATGTTGATGAAAACGATCGAGCCTTTTTAACCGGGGAGCGCACCGTCGAGGGCTTTTATCGCAGTCGTGCTGGCTTTGATCAGGCGATTGCGCGTGGTCTGGCCTACGCGCCTTATGCTGACTTGATCTGGTGCGAGACAGGAAAGCCTGATCTGGCTTTTGCAAAGGCTTACGCCGAGGCGATTCATGCAAAATTTCCAGGCAAGATGCTGGCCTACAACTGCTCACCATCGTTTAACTGGAAGAAGCATTTGGACGATACAAGCATTGCAAAGTTTCAGCGCGAACTAGCGGCTATGGGTTATAAGTTTCAGTTCATTACCTTGGCAGGCTTTCACAGTTTGAATTACTCGATGTTCAATCTTGCCTATGGTTATGCACGCAAGCATATGACTGCTTTCGTCGAGCTTCAACAATCGGAGTTTGCAGCGGCTGATAAGGGCTTTACAGCTGTAAAACACCAGCGCGAAGTAGGAACCGGATACTTTGACGCAGTCACTACGACGGTCGAGCGCAATGCCGCAACAGCAGCGCTAAAAGGGTCCACAGAAGACGAACAATTTTTGACGCCGAGGCCCAATCGAAGCTCTCCCGAGTCGCATAAGTCGGCTATATTCATCGCCCATGGCAAAGCTCTATTTTCGCTATGCGGCGATGAATGCTGGTAAGTCAACTGCCCTACTGCAGGTTGCCCATAACTACGCTGAGCGCGGCATGAAGGTGATGATCTTCACTGCTGCGCTCGACCACCGAAGTGGCTTTGGATATGTGAGTTCCCGATTAGGTATTAAGCGCGAGGCCGCTTTGTTTGGGGCTGATTCGATGTTTTCTCGGCAAAACCTGCCAGCAGACCTTGCCTGTATCTTGATTGACGAAGCCCAATTTCTAAGCATAAGCCAGGTGCAACAGCTTCATCGCTTAGCGCACGTTGATGGCCTACCGGTAATTTGCTATGGTTTGCGTAGCGATTTCAAAGGCGATGGCTTTGCAGGATCACTAGCCTTGCTTAGCCTTGCCGATGACCTGGAGGAAATGAAGACAATTTGTGCATGCGGCCGCAAGGCCTCCATGAATATGCGCATTGATGATCAAGGAAACCGGGTTCGAGAAGGCTTGCAAATTGAAATTGGTGGTAACGAGCGCTACCGAGCAGTCTGCCCGAAGTGCTTTTACGCTGATGATGATGCACCGCCTGCGCAAGCACCAGGCCTGTTTGGCTGAAGCTCATTCAGCCCATGCTTGCAGCATGTTAGAGTCCGCGAGAACGGATCGACTGCAAGCTACTCACCCATGTTCCACTTAAGCCATCTCTTGTCCTGGCTCGCGAGGTTTTGCGCGATACTCGCGGGCTTGCTGCTTACTGCTATCACCCTGATGACTTGCGCAAGCATCATCGGGCGTGAGTTTATAGGTCGGCCGATCACTGGCGATTTTGAATTGTCAGGCGTTGCTGCCGGTGCTGCCATCGCTTTATTCATGCCGCTTTGCCAGGTAAGACGTGGGAACATCATTGTCGATTTCTTCACGACGCGTTGTTCGTCAAGCACGATTCATCGCTTGGATCGACTCGGTGCATGGCTATTGGCAGTCTGTTTTTTCATCCTTGCCTGGCGTACCGGCGTGGGTGGCTTAAACGCCTTTCAAAGTTCGAGCGGGACGATGATTTTGGGATTTCCCGAGTGGATCACCTATGGTTTTATGGTCCCGGCCTTTGGGCTTACCAGCTTAATTGCCTCAGCACAGGCCATTGGGTTGATGGATAACAACGGATCAGAACTCCGGTGAGCGGCCTACTTCTTGTGGCGATGATGTTTGGGGTCATGCTCACCCTCATGGCAGCACGCATTCCGATCGCAGCAGCTATGTTTTTTGCAGGCGCCTATGGCTATGTCATGCAAACTGGTTGGCCTGGCTTTAGCAACTATCTAAATGCTCAAGCCTTTGCAAGATTTGCAAGCTACGATCTTTCGGTTATACCGCTCTTTATTTTGATGGGTAACTTTGCCACACAAGGAGGCATTTCTCGGGCCCTCTTTGCCTTTGCCGCAGGGATCACACGACGCTTTAAAGGCGGGATGGCGATGGCCGCCGTACTCGCAAGTGCAGCCTTTGGTGCCATTTGCGGCTCGTCGGTTGCGACGGCGGCAACCATAACCGGTGTTGCGCTTCCTGAACTGAGACGTCACGGTTATTCGGGTCGCTTAGCCACAGGAACATTGGCAGCTGCTGGCACGCTTGGGATTTTGATACCGCCGTCAGTGCCCTTGGTGATTTACGCGATTCTGACCGAACAAAACATCGCCAAACTTTTCGCAGCAGCGATGATTCCCGGCTTGATTGCCATGATTGGTTATATGGTGGTGATCGCTGTATATGTTCGCTTGGTACCAGGACAAGCACCAGACACTGATGACGATATACCAGGTGTGACCAGGGCTTCAACGCTATCGGTCATGCCTATCGTTGGCATTTTTCTGATTGTTTTCGGCGGAATTTATGGTGGCTTTTTCACACCCACCGAGGGTGCAGCGGTTGGCGCTGCAGCAACCCTCATTTCGGCTGTACTAAGACGCGAACTAAGCTGGTCTGGGTTTAAAGAATGTTTTTACGCCACGGCAGAAAGCTCTGGCATGATTTTCTTAATATTTCTCGGGGCCGATGTAATGAGTGGTGCACTGGCCCTTAGTGGCGCAACCAATCATCTAAGCACTTTTGTCAATGGACTTGGATGGTCGCCCTTTGCGATTGTTGCTGCGATCTTGCTCTTTTACGTCGTACTTGGTGCAGTCATGGACGAACTGTCTATGATTCTATTAACGATACCTATCTTCTTCCCGCTCGTCATGGGGCTAGACTTTGGAATGCCCAGAGAGTCGGTCGCAATTTGGTTCGGCATCATGGTGCTTATGGTAGTTGAGTTTGGGCTGCTTGCACCGCCCGTAGGCTTAAACGTCTATGTTGTTAACAGCATGGCCAAGGATGTTCCGATTGCAGAAAGTTATCGCGGCGTGATGCCGTTTTTGGTTAGCGACACGCTCCGTACCTTGCTACTCTTATTTTTCCCGGGTATTTGTCTTTGGTTTGTCGGTCTGATCACTTGAGCTTTATCGCATTTGGATCGAGTAGCGTGAACTAATCTTAGCCACTTCATGGATGCCTTTTCTGTTTCAACAGGCGTTGTGGCACTGGCCGAAATCGGTGACAAGACCCAACTGCTCGCTTTCGTCTTAGCTGCTCGCTTTAAGCGCCCCTTGTTGATCGTGCTCGGCATCTTACTTGCGACGCTCATCAACCACGGTTTGGCGGGCTACCTGGCGCATGGATAACCTCGGTACTAGACCCCGACTGGCTTCGCTACACGCTTGCAAGCCCATTTATAGCGATGGCCGTTTGGATCATGATTCCTGACAGGCTTGATGAAGATGACAAGCCGGTCTCCGAATACGGTAGCGTCTTTGCCGTGACATTTATGAGTTTTTTTATGGCTGAGATGGGTGATAAAACTCAGATCGCTACAGTTGCGATGGCCGCACACTACGGATCCGCACTAATCGTAGTACTCGGGACAACCCTTGGCATGATGATTGCCAACATACCTGCTGTTTACCTGGGCGAAAAACTCGCTGGAAAAATTCCAATGCGCCTTGTTCACGGACTGGCTGCGCTGATTTTTGCAACTTTAGGAAGCCTGATTTTTCTGGGACTCGATGGTCACTGGCTAAGTAAGCTCGCACCCACGATCGAGAAGGCTGGCCTAGACGTAGTCGCGCTTAATGCCCCACTTACTTGCCAACTTTGATAGCAAATCACGATGTCGGAATCCTCGACCGCTCATCTTTGTTTCGATATTATAATTATACTTTTTAATCGCCGCCAACACGATATCGGTTGCGTAAATACCGGGCTTCCCCCACTCGGGCTCAGTGATTCGTATCTCAACTTGATCAAAAACAATCACGCTCCATTCGGTCACCCGACAAGCGATATCGCAGCCATTGAGGATGTGAGCGATGGTGTCGGGCGCATAGACGGTGTGGCCGCCCAAGTGATACATCTCATCGAGAAAGCGCTCGCGTGCTTCAAGGTTCGGCAAGAACTGTCGAAATTGCCCAATCAGATGAATGTTGAAGTCACCGATGGTGTAGGGGCGATCCGCCGAAGCGCCTTTGATCACAGCAGTCAAAACCTCAAGCGTCTTGTCGAAACGCCACAAATCGTCTTCTGACTTCACGTAGGCTGGCGTCGATTGAAGATAGGGATTGCCGCGAACATCACCAAAACTCCA
>VGHV01000153.1 GCA_016868095.1 Betaproteobacteria bacterium | reverse complement strand
AAGGCTTTGTCCACTGCAAAACAACCCCGGAATCTGGCTGATAGCTGTAAATAACGCCTAGGCTTTGAGCGCTCCTCACACCAAACGCCAACAAAGGTTCACGCTCGTGAAATGAAATGGTGTCTAGAGAGCCTTCCGGGAGACCTACTGCCGGGTACTCCTTCAGCGCCTTGCCACCAAGAAGTCGGAGTGAACGCTTTCCGTTTTCATTAGCCAAAAGAGCAAGGCGACCGCCGTCGCGACTAAGTGATCCGGCTACAATATCCCAGGGAATATGGCTTGTAAGTCGACTCAATGATGCCGATTTGAAATCAAAAATTGACGCCTCTCGAAACTCACCATATCGGTCAGTAAGCACAACAAGACCAGATTGATCGGGTAGAAACTCCCCGGCAAAGTGGATGGCAGGCTCTTTATCGTCGATCTTTGGAAGCAGGCGCTGCCGTTCTCCACCGGCTAAATCTAATAACCAAACCTCTGATTGATTTGCAGAAATATATCGATTAACAACGATGAAGCGCCCATCTGGGGACACCTCTCCCGCAAACCAGCCCACGCCGGGCAATTGCGCAATTTCACGTGAACTATCAATTCGCAAAGGATCGATTTCCCTGAGCGAGGTACTTATCTGCTTTCTCGACCCGCCTTTCGCCGTTCGATCAAGCGGGACTGAACTGTAGATCATGGTGGAAGCGAAACGATTCCAAGTATGAAAAGTATGGCGTTCCTCCGGGTTTGTCAGCAAAACCTCCGAACCCAATTTATCAAGGTCCTTTCGGTAAAGTTGTGTTGCTTCGTTACCGCCCGCAAATTTTGAGTAAACGATATGCTTTGCATGCTTCGGCTCATAGCTAGCAAAACGAACAGGCTCATCACTACTTGTGATGGGCTCGAGGGTACCCAGAGGCTCACTTAGGCGGAAGATTTGACTCACACTCGACCCCTGCGGCCTATGACTCACCAACATTTCGCGCTTCTGCGGATGCCATCCAACAAACGAATGCCCACGAAACTCAGTATAACGTTCAACATGTTTCGCTATCTGACGTGGAATCGGCGGTATTCCCTGGGCGATCAACTGATTATTAGGAAGGACATGTTCTTCTGAGCCCGTCGGCGAGATTGCCTGTGCGAAAGCTTGCGATACTGGACCCATCGAGCCAATAGCCAAACATGTCATGCTGGTAATAAACGCAAAGCGAAGATAATTGATATTCATTGATCATCCACCCTTAGTTGACCGCCCTTTCCTTCCCACCCCAGTAGCGGCTTCGAAGCGCCTTTTTGTCTGGTTTGCCCAAACCTGTTACAGGTAATTGATCGATAAAGTCGACAGATTTGGGCGCTTGGACTGCTCCCTTAGCCTCTCGAACAAGAGCGATCAAGGCCTCCTCGCTTACCTTTGCGCCTGGTTTAAGGACCACAATTGCTTTGACTGCTTCGCCCCATTTGGGGTCGGGAACTCCGATGACTGCAGCTGCGGCTACATCAGGGTGTTTGGTCAGGACATCTTCGACTTCCCTCGGAAATACATTGAATCCCCCAGAAATGATCATATCTTTACTACGATCAACAATATATAAATAACCAGCTGCATCACGCCTGGCTAGATCACCTGTGTGCAGCCAATCGCCACGCAATGCCTTCGCTGTTTCCTCTGGCTTTGCCCAGTAACCTGTCATCACAAGCGGCCCACGAACACAGATCTCGCCGACCTCACCAAGCTCTACCTCACGGCCTTCTTCGTCGAGCAAAGCGAGCTGAACCGCAGTCGTAGGCAATCCGCACGAGGCGAGACGCTCGGGATGATGAATCGGATCGTGTTCGCTTCTCCTCAGGCTTGTCACACAATTAGGCGCTTCTGATTGACCGTAGAGCTGCATAAACACCGGACCCCAACGCTGCATACCTTCGATGAGCCTGGCGGGTGCCATCGGCGAGGCTCCGTAGATCACCGTTTTCAAACTTGAGCAATCCGACTGCTCTATCCCTGGATGATCGAGCAGGACATAAATCATGGTGGGGACCAAAAAGGTACAGGTGATTTGATGCCGCTCGACCAAATCAAAGAATCGCTGTGCATCAAAGCCCTTACTCATTACAAAGCAACCTGCCTTTGCCATCACTGCAACAATCATGGCACCAGCTGCGTGGGTGATTGGCGTCATCGCCAAAAAGCGCACCTCTTCTGGCCAGTCCCAGTCGCAAAGTTCGCTCATGACCATGGTCACTTGCACCCGATGGGTGTGAATAACCCCCTTCGGCTTGCCGGTTGTGCCCCCTGTGTAAATGAGCGTGCATATGTCGTCTGCATGAGCCAGGCACTGCAAAGGCTGAGGATGGAAGTCTTTCATACCCTCAAGCGCATCGTCACCGAGAGGCTTGGGGCCGCGACAGGGACCAAGACTAAAAACTGCTTGAAGTCCTGGTCGTCTTGCCACTAAAGCGTGTGCTCTTGCTTCGAAGGCTAATGGGTCGACGAACAAGTGACTTACCCCTGAGTCTTCAATCAGATAAGCATGGTCGTCTTCTGAAGCGAGTGGATGCATCCAGGTAGAGCGAAGTCCAAGCAGGTAAGCTGCCGCATTCACAAGAAAAGCCTCGGGACGATTCGAGGACAGACAAGCGATTGCATCGCCACGCTTTAATCCTTTGGACTGCATAAACTGGAACATCTTGCTGAGCATGTCGCCAAACACGCGGTAGCTTATTTGCTGTTCATCGAGCACAAAAGCTATGCGATCTGCGCCACGCTGTATCGCGCGAATAATCAAATCGCCCATCGTGCACGAGTCGTTTAAGGGAAAATGCATCGGCATGCTGTTGGAGATCATGGTGCTGAGCTAACCCTTCGGTTTCAAAATTAGTTCGTTATGATCGCAACAACGCTTGCATTCATACATGAAGCAAGCGTTGCAGCCAGGAAGGCGGGCCATGCCAGCGCCGCTAAGTCTGCTCTGCGCTCGGGTGCCATTGTGCCAATCCCACTAATTTGAATGCCAATGCTTGCAAGATTGGCAAATCCGCACAAGGCATACATGGCGATGAGACGCGATCGATCCGATAAGGCCTCGGCAGGCATCGCACTTAGCTGGATGTAGGCAATGAACTCATTGAGCACGCTCTTCACGCCAAGCAGCGAACCCACTTTAGCCGCCTCAGTCCAATCAATCCCCATTAGCCAGGCGATGGGCGCAAATATCCAGCCCGCAATCCGCTCGAGCGTCAGTGGCGCACCGAATACGTCGGGCAGAAAACCCACCAGACCGTTAGCCAGCGCAACCAAGGCCGTCAAGACAATAAGTATGGCAATAATATTTAAATAAAGTGATAAGCCATCGCTTGTCCCGCGCGTGATGGCGTCCATCGAACTTTCGTAGATTCGCGGAGGCGCTTGAAGTGCTTGCGCATGATGACCGGCATCGGGTATGAGCAAATGTGCAAACAAAACCGATGCAGGCACCGACATCACCGACTTAGTGATTAAATGCCCCATCGCACCTTGGAATAAATCACCTAACATTGCCGAATAAATCACCATCACCGAACCAGCGATCGTAGCCATGCCAGCCGTCATCACCAGTAGAAGTTCATGCGAGGACATGCTGGCCAGATAGGGGCGCACCAGCAAAGGTGCTTCGGTTTGACCCAGAAAGATGTTGGCTGTCGACACCAACCCTGCCGGCCCTCTAACACCTAGTGTTCGCTCAAAGACTAAAGCGATCGATCGTATGAGCCAAGGCAAGATACGCCAGTACCAAAGCAGTGCAGAAAGCGCAGACATCACAATCAAAAGCGGCAACACTTGAAAAGCGAAAATCACCAAACTGTTCGGATTGCTAACGCTAAATGGTGTATCGCCACCACCCAGATAACCGAAGACAAAGGAGCTCCCGCGCAGCGTTGCGGTGCCGAGTGCACTTACCGCAAGGTTAAGTTGCAAAAGCGCTTCTTTAACAAGCGGCGCTTTAAGCATTAACCAGCAGATTGCAAATTGCAACGCAATAGCTATTAGTACGAGACGCCAGCTGATGCGTTTTCTATCCTTGGATAAGGGCAGTACAAGGACCACGAAAACGAAGATCCCAAGCGCTGCTTGCAATGACGAATTCAAACCTTTAGGCCCATGTTATTTGAGGCGGATCTCGCGCAAACGCTCTTGTAAGTAATCATCAGCGAGCATTGGCGCAGCAGGGGTCGGACGCCCAGGTCCACAGCATGAGGCAATCGCATCAATCAGAAAATCTGGATTAAAGTGCAAGAAAAAAGGCATGGAGTATCTCGAGCGTTTCGACCGCTCTCCAGCAGGATTAACCACCCGATGGCTCGTTGACTTCAGCACGCCGTTGCTAAGTCGCTGCAACATGTCGCCAACATTGACCACCATGGACCCAGGTTGCGGATTAACCGGTATCCATGCACCCGCGCGGGTACGTACCTGCAAGCCGGGCTCTTCAGCACCTAAAAGCAATGTAATCACATTAATATCTTCATGCGAACCTGCGCGCAGGCTCTGAGTCGGCGAAGTCGACATCGGCGGATAGTGAATCACACGCAGCACACTATTGCCAAGATTTACTTTGTCATTAAAAAAATCAGGATCCAGCCCCAATACTTGAGCGATAGCCCGCAAAAGGCGGTGGCCGGTTTGATCGAAAGCATGGAAAACTTCCAGGCAAAGTGACCTAAATCCACGGATCTCCTCGATCCACAAATTTTCAGGCATGTAGCGTCGATAGGGATGCCCTGCAATTAACTCACGGCCAATATGCCAAAACTCTTTGAGATCGACATTATCGCTACCCTTCGCCGTCTCAATGCCAAAGGGTGTATAACCTCTCGCGCCAGCGCCATGGGCTAGACGATAGGCCAACTTCTTCGCTTCAGGCCATTGAAAAAAAAGCTGGAACATCGCAAGGAAAGGATCAATCAGCGCCTGCGAAATGCCATGATCGGTGATGACCACGAAACCAACCTCTTCGTAAGCCGTCCTCAATTGCTCAATGCATTGGGCTTGGTCGAGACTGCGAAGGCTAAGGGTTGGAATTTCAGGGCTCATACGCTGATTATCAGCTACGATTCGCTCATGAAACAACGTATCCTGATCCGGAATGAAAGGATTCTCCAAGCACGTAAAGCCTCACTCCTTGGCTTACACCAGCTATTGATCGAAGATGGCCGCATCAAGTCGATCGCGCCAAACGAGGCACTAGAGCAACCAGGTCAGGAGGGGCCCTGCAGGCCCGATGATTTGACCCATCAAATCGATGCTCAAGGTGACGTATTGATGCCCGGACTCATTGACTGTCATGTCCATGTTCTTGCTTCGCAGATGCACCTTGGCCAGTTGGGAAAACTGCCTAATGTCTTAGCCGTTCTTCGTTCGGTACCAATTCTTGATGCCATGATTCGCAGGGGATTCACCACCGTTCGGGATGCTGGCGGTGCTGACGATGCGCTTGCGCAGGCAACTGCAGAGGGCACTATCGTCGGGCCGAGGATACTTCCCTCTGGTAGGGCGTTGTCGCAGACAGGTGGTCACGGTGATATGCGCGAGCGCAGCGATATCATTGAGGCTTGTGCTTGCACACCAAAAGTTGGTGCCATCTCGAGAGTTGTAGACGGTGTTGATGCCGTGCGTAAGGCCGTGCGCGAGGAGATTCAGCGAGGAGCAACACAGATAAAAATTATGGCCTCCGGCGGCGTGGCATCACCTAACGATCCGATCCACTTTTTAGGATACAGCGAAGACGAAATCAAGGCTGCTGTCGGCGAGGCAGACAATGCGTCAAGTTATGTCATGGCGCATGCTTACACAGCACGAGCAATTAAGCGAGCGATTCGCTGCGGTGTTCGTAGCATCGAGCACGGCAACTTGGTCGATGACGAAGCAGCCGTAATGATGGCTGATGCAGGTGCATTCGCGGTTCCAACATTGATCACCTACGAGGCATTAGCTGAAGAAGGTAAGGCGCTTGGACTACCTAAAGCGTCGTTAGCTAAGATTGAGTCAGTACGGGCCGAAGGCTTACGATCGCTCGAGATATTTGCAAAGGCCGGCGTCTCGATGGCCTTCGGAAGCGACTTGTTGGGGGCCACGCAGCGTTTACAGTCAGAGGAATTCCGGCTTCGAGCATTCGT
>VGHV01000152.1 GCA_016868095.1 Betaproteobacteria bacterium | reverse complement strand
TGGCGCCAGCGCTTAAAAAGGCCTCGTGCTGATCGCGAAAATCGACGCTTTGGGTCGTGCAACCTGGGGTGTTGTCCTTGGGATAGAAATACAAAACAAGTGTTTGTTTTAAATCGGCCAAAGAAAAACGGCCTGCGGTTGAGTCTGCCTCGAAGGGGCTTATAAGGTCACCGGCGCTTGGGCTTATGGGTTCAGACATCGCTCGATTCACTCGCAAAAAAAGAGAAGTTAGATTTCATGGTTTTGAGGCATACACGTCTCCTCATGCATTGGGTAGACGGCTGCCAATGATTGGAACGCACGCTCAGGCCTGCATGGGCAATAAAGCCGCCAAAACTTTGCGGCCTTCCGCCATCAAGATGTTGTAGGTTCGGCAGGCTGCGGGGGTCGCCATACATTCCACGCCGATGCCTTGACTTGATACCTGGCTTATGAGTTTTGGGTGCAAAAACCGTTGCTGAGCACCCGTGCCCACAATCACCAGATCGGGTTTGGCTTCAATCATGAGCTCAAAGTCCTCGGCTTTAATGTCTTGCCACTGTTGCGGACGCCAGGCCTGAAGCATGCCTTCGGGCATGACAAGCAGGCTTCCCTCGGTTGTTTGTGCATTGACCGCAATCCAACAATCGCCGTAGCCAGTAATCGTATGTAATGACGCTGCTTGATGTTCTTGGAGTTTCATAGGGCTGCTTGGTGTTTTCTTTGCTTGCCTGCCATGTCATAGACGCATGATGCCGGAAGGATTCATACGGAAATGTTACATTCGTCGACTCTAGAACCGCTCCTTTGCCCGAACATCATGACGCCTTCTCGAGAATTTTCGCGCATTCAGCGCCTGCCGCCCTATGTTTTCAACATCACGGGTGAGTTGAAAATGGCTGCTCGCCGCCGGGGCGAAGACATTATCGATTTAAGTATGGGCGATCCTGATGGCGCCACGCCTCAACATATTATCGACAAGCTTGTTGAAGCCTCACAAAAGCCCCACACCCATGGTTATTCGGTATCGCGTGGTATCCCGAGGCTTCGAAAAGCGATCGCTGACTGGTATGAGCGCCGTTATGAGGTGCATTTAGACCCTGATACTGAAGCGATTGTGACGATTGGCTCGAAGGAAGGGCTGGCCCATTTGATGCTTGCAACGCTTGATCGTGGTGATACCGTCATCGTGCCGAATCCGAGTTATCCCATTCATATTTACGGGGCGGTCATTGCTGGGGCAGAGACCTTATCGGTACCTATGCTGCCCGAGGTTGATTTCCTAGCAGAACTCGAAAACACATTGCGCAAGGCAGTAAAGGAGCCCAAGCTAATGATCCTGGGTTTTCCGAGTAACCCGACAGCGCAATGCGTTGACCTCGCTTTTTTTGAAAAGGTCGTGTCGCTGGCGCATGAGTTCAATGTGATGATTGTTCACGACTTGGCCTATGCCGATATTGTTTTTGACGGCTATCGCGCACCTTCAATCCTGGAAGTGCCTGGTGCTCGAGAGGTTGCCGTTGAGTCCTTTACCATGAGCAAAAGTTATAACATGGCGGGGTGGCGAATTGGGTTTATGGTTGGCAATGCCGAAATGATTGCAGCGCTAGCGCGTATCAAAAGTTATCACGATTACGGCGCTTTTACGCCGATTCAAGTAGCCTCAATCGCCGCCCTTGATGGTCCGCAGGAATGTGTTCACGAGGTCTGCGCCAAATATCGTATGCGGCGCGATGTGCTCGCCAAAGGGCTCAACGAGGCGGGATGGCAGGTCGATTCGCCAAAGGCATCGATGTATATCTGGGCGCGTATTCCGGAGGCATTCCGGGCAGAGGGCTCGCTCGAGTTTGCAAAGCGACTCCTGAGCGAGGCAAAGGTCGCCGTGTCGCCAGGGATCGGCTTTGGGGAGTTAGGCGATGAATATGTTCGTTTCGCCTTAATTGAGAATGAACAGCGTATTCGTCAGGCTGTGCGCGGGATTCGCGAACTATTGCGCGGCGATTCGCAGTCCGTCGGCGTTTAATACATAGGAAGTCGAGATGAAAAATCTTCGCGTTGGATTACTCGGCGTTGGAACGGTCGGGGGTGGCAGCTTCGAGGTCCTTTGGCGCAATCAGCACGAAATTACCCGTCGTGCAGGTTGCGAGATCCGGATTACCAGGGTCGCCGATATGGATCTTGCCAAGGCAAAAGCCCTGGTCGGTGATCGTGCTGAAGTTTGTGACGATGGCTTCTCAATCGTCAATGATCCCGACATCGACGTTGTGCTTGAACTCGTGGGCGGGTATGGCGTTGCTAAATCCTTGGTGCTTGCGGCGATTGAGCAAGGCAAACATGTGGTAACCGCAAACAAAGCTTTGCTTGCGGTACATGGCGATGAAATTTTTGCAGCGGCAAGAAAAAAGGGCGTGATCCTTGCTTATGAAGCAGCTGTTGCTGGCGGGATACCGATTATTAAGGCCTTGCGCGAGGGCTTAACAGCCAATCGTATTGAGTGGATTGCGGGGATTATTAACGGTACAACCAACTTTATTTTGTCGGAGATGCGCGAGAAGGGCTTGCCCTTTGCCGAAGTCTTGAAGCAGGCTCAGGCGCTAGGCTACGCGGAGGCTGATCCAAGTTTTGACATTGAAGGTATTGATGCCGGACACAAGATCAGCTTGCTAGCCTCGATTGCCTTTGGTATTCCGGTGCAATTCAATCGGGCCCATATTGAAGGCATCACCAACTTGCAAGCCGAGGATATTCGCTATGCCGAGCAACTCGGTTATCGAATCAAGTTGCTTGGCATCACAAGGCGTCGTCCTGAAGGCGTGGAGTTACGCGTCCATCCCACATTGATTCCAGCCAAGCGCTTAATTGCTTCGGTCGAAGGAGCAATGAATGCAGTCTGGGTCAAAGCAGATGCTGTTGGCCACACCATGTATTACGGCAAGGGGGCGGGTGCCGAGCCAACAGCGTCCGCAGTGATCGCTGATCTTGTTGATGTGGCGCGTGCGTTTGCAGTGCCTGCGGGCCTTAGGGTTCCGAGCCTCGCTTTTCAAGCGGATGCGGTCCTCGATACTGCCGTCTTGGCCCGCGAGCACATTGAATCGGCTTACTATGTGCGGCTTCGGGTTGAAGATCAACCCGGCGTGCTTGCTGATATCACCAGGATATTGGCTGATGGCGGCATCTCGCTTGATGCGGTCCTGCAGCGCGAGCCCGATGCTGGCGAACACCAAACCGATGTTATTTTGCTGACGCATCGGTGCATCGAATCAGCGGTTGATCAAGCGATTGCCATGATCGAAGCCCTGCCCACGGTGCTGTCCTCAGCAGTCCGTTTGCGTCTTGAGGACCTAGATTAAGCCATGCGCTATTTATCAACCCGAGGCGGCATGGCGCCGAGCAGCTTTGAAGACATCCTACTCGGTGGTTTGGCGCCTGACGGCGGATTGGTGGTGCCAGAAGCTTACCCGCGATGCGACCCCACGCTGATTGAGTCTTGGCGGGATCTTTCATATTCGGAGCTGGCCTTTGCAATTCTCAAGCGCTATGTCAGCGATTGGCCTGAGAGCAGTCTTCGTGCATTGATCGATAAAAGTTATACCTTAATGGCTTTTGGAACGCGCGAGGTGACACCACTAAAAAAACTCGATGAGCAGTACTGCTTGCTTCGCCTCTCGAATGGCCCAAGTCTTGCGTTCAAAGATATAGCGATGCAGCTGCTTGGCAACTTGTTTGAATATGTCTTGCTAAAACGCGGCGAGCATTTAAACATTCTAGGCGCTACATCAGGTGATACGGGTAGCGCTGCCGAATATGCGATGCGAGGAAAGCGTGGTGTGCGCGTCTTTATGCTTTCACCCGATGGGAAGATGAGTCGGTTTCAGACGGCTCAAATGTTCTCATTATTAGATAATAATATTTTTAATATAGCCCTTGATGGTGTGTTTGACGATGCGCAAGATCTTGTTAAGGCAGTATCTGCTGACCTCGTGTTCAAGGATCGCTACGCCATAGGAACTGTGAATTCGATCAATTGGGCTCGTGTGCTTGCTCAGGTTGTTTACTATTTCAAAGGCTATTTTGCCGCGACCAAAGCTGTGCCTGCTGATCGCGTCGATTTGCATGCCAATGTATCGAAGCCGCAGGAAGTGTCTTTTAGTGTTCCCTCGGGTAACTTCGGCAATATTCTAGCGGGCCATATTGCAAGGCAAATGGGTTTGCCGGTTCGCCGATTGGTGCTGGCAACCAATGAAAACAATGTACTTGACGAATTTTTTAAGACTGGACGGTATCGCCCTCGTTTAAGTCAGGAAACCCGCCAGACCAGTTCCCCGTCGATGGACATATCGAGGGCATCGAATTTTGAACGTTTTATGTTTGATCTCTTTGATCGAGACCCTGAGCAAACAAGAAATCTTTGGGCAAAAATCGATCAACAAGGGTATTTTGATGTTTCTGGTGATGCTCGCTGGCAAATGCAGGTCGAGCGCTTTGGCATGGTCTCTGGATCAAGTTCACACAGCTTAAGATTAGAGATAATCCGTGAGTTTTATCATCGTTATGGCGAATTGATCGACCCCCACACAGCCGATGGGGTGGCCGTGGCGAAAGCTTATGCCGAACCCGGCATTCCCATGATTTGCCTTGAGACAGCGCAGCCTGCTAAGTTTCCAGACACGATTGTCGAGGCCTTGGGTCATGCTCCCTCAGTCCCCGCTGGCTTTCAAAAGCTATCCCAACTTCCACAGCGTTTTTGTCGTATGCCCAAGGATTTAGCGATGCTTAAGTCCTATATACGCACTCACGCGCCTGCGCGCTAGGAGCCAGGCGCCATGCTTAGCTTAGACGAGGCTTTATCTCAGTTATTGGCTCTTGCCGAGCCAGTTGCTGATAATGAAGAGGTCGACACGATCGAGGCGGACGGTCGTGTGCTTGCTTGTGATCAGATCTCGAGCATGAATGTGCCACCCATGGACAACACGCAGATGGATGGCTATGCATTAAATAGCGAAGATCTCAAGTCTGGCTTTGGATTTGAGGTGAGTCAACGCATACCTGCAGGCCATATTGCCGATTCACTCAAGAAGGGAACGATCGCCCGAGTCTTTACCGGCGCTTTCATCCCCGAGGGTGCTGACGCTGTAGTGATGCAAGAGCAAACCCGCATGGAAGGTGAGAAAGTGCTGATTTTGAATCAGCCTAAAGCTGGCGATTGGATTCGTCGCGCTGGCGAGGATATCCGTGCTGGGGATTGCATTCTTGCGAAGGGCGAGCGCCTCAGGCCTCAATCACTTGGGCTGGCAGCCTCGGTGGGGCTGGCAAGAGTACAGGTTTATCGACGCGTTAGGGTGGGCTGCTTTTTTACCGGCGATGAACTGACGATGCCCGGAGAGCCGCTGAAACCTGGATCGATCTATAATTCAAATCGTTTTGTTTTGGTTAATATGTTGCGGCGACTTGGCTGTGTGGTCGAAGACCTAGGCATTATTGCGGATAAATTCGAGGAAACCCGCGCCGCTTTGCGCCGTGCCGCCGATCGCTGTGATTTGATCATCACCTCTGGAGGCATGTCTGTTGGTGAAGAGGATCATGTCAAGCCTGCAGTCGAAGCTGAGGGTGTTTTGCGGGCTTGGCAGATTGCGATCAAGCCCGGTAAGCCCCTTGCCTGGGGAAAGATTCAACGGCCAGCACATGAAGCGCATTTCATCGGTCTGCCAGGAAATCCTGTATCAAGCTTTGTAACATTTCTACTCTTTGTACAGCCCTTTATCATGAAATTACAAGGGCAGCGCGACTGGGTGATGAAGGCCATACCGATGCGGGCAGATTTCGACTGGCTTAAGCCCGACAAAAGACGTGAGTTTTTGCGCGTGAGGGTGAATGATCAGGGCGGGATTGAGCGATTCCCCAATCAGAGTTCAGGTGTTTTAAGCTCGACGGTATGGGGTGATGGTCTGGCCGAGATTCAACCCCATACGGTGGTTCGTCAAGGTGAGATGATTCCCTTTTATAGTTTTAACCATTGGTACGGTGAACTTTGATGCTTGTGCATATGCGTTATTTCGCATCACTTCGCGAGGCAATCGGTATAGATGCCGAAACGATTTCGCTACCACAAGGCGTTAACGACTTGCAGGGGTTGCGGCGTTTTCTCGCTGCTCGTGGTGAGGTCTGGTCTGAAGCTTTCGC
>VGHV01000151.1 GCA_016868095.1 Betaproteobacteria bacterium | reverse complement strand
TTCGACAAATCGCTCATGCCAACGCGCAAGCGTCCATGCATAGTCAGCGCCAAAACTTAGACGGTTATAAAGTGTTAAACCGTGCGAGCTCGCAAGTGCAATCAGTCGCTCGGGCGAAGGAAGCATGCCGCCTGGAAAAATATATTGTTGAATGAAGTCTGTGCTGGAACGATAACGTTCAAAATATTGCTCATCAATCGTGATGCTCTGGATGACAGCTTTTCCACCTGGCTTTAAGCAGTGGCGAAGCTTTTGGAAGTAGCTATCCCAATAGGCTTCTCCGACCGCTTCAAACATTTCGATCGAAACGACGCCGTCATAGCGCGCCTGCTCATCGCGATAGTCTTGAAGGCAGAACTGAGCACTACCAAAATTTGTCGGGTGGCGGCTTGACTCAAGCTGGTGTAGGGTCTGAGCGTAGCTCAATTGCTCAGAAGACAAGGTGAGACATTTCATTTGAAGATCGCGCTGGCGTGCGCGCAATGCAAAGCCACCCCAGCCGCAGCCGATTTCTAGCACGCTTGCACCCGGACTTAGGGCGAGTTCATCGAGGATGCGATCGTATTTTCGGAGTTGGCCTTGTTCGAGGTCGTATGTCCCTTGGTCGAGCAAGGCGCTCGAGTAAGTCATGCTTGGATCAAGCCACAATTGGTAAAAGTCGTTGCCCAAGTCATAGTGGGCTTGAATATTGCGCCGAGAGCCGCTTCGGCTATTGCGCCTGAGCATGTGGCGCAATCGGTCAAGCCACTGACCCAACCAAGTACCATAAATGCCTTGGTCGAGTGCCTGGCGATTTTGTAGCATAAATCGGAGCACGGCTGTTGGATCGGGGCTATCCCAGAGGCCTTCCATCCAACATTCACCAAAGCCTACATCACCACGGCTGAGTGCACGATCAAAAACCGACCAATCATGCAAGATCCATAAGGCGGGCGTTGCCGCAGCTTTATTCGATAGGGTCGTAGCTTGATTCGTTTGAATGGCGCTCACATCGCCAAAACGATGCTCGACACCGTTGGGATCGATTAGCAATAGCTGACCGCGGCTTGCTCGACGAAGCAGCGCCATACCCAAACTTGCCCGATAGGGCATGGGGCGCTTTTTTTCGGGCCTGGCAATGCCGTGGCTTTGTGGCGCCGGCAATGATGCGGGCATAACTGAGTAATGTTGTTCGGTACTCATGTTCCTTGGCTTGGAAGGGATTGCGGCGGAGGAGGTGTTTGATTGGGCCCAAAAAAGGGCACTTTTTTAAGCCATAGCTTTAAGGCCTGCCAGTGAATGCGAACAATCACCAGTAGACTTTGCCAGGGTATGCCTAGGGCGAGCTTTAGCAGGTTTGACTTCGATAAAGCGATGCGTTGACCGCTAAGCGAGGTGATCAGCAAAAGACCTTGCTCATCGTGATATTCGATGCGAGAAAGACTACGCGCTTTTTGATTATAAAAACGGAATCGATATAGACCGGAGATCGTACAAAAAGGGGATACGGTAAAACACTTGCTTGTACTTAGGGTTTGCCCATCTCTGAGCTTTCGATTCGGGCCTTCTCCAATTGATACGCCTGCGTGGGTCGTCTCGAGCGATTGGGCGCTAAGCACATAAGCGTGTCGACCAGAAAAGGTATTGTGGACTTCGGCAACCACTGCAACACAGTCGCCGTTTTCATCATCGCAAAGCCAAAAGCTGACTGGCTTGAACTGATAGCCGAGCACCCGTGGATATGCGAGTAAGCGTATGCTTGCTGGCCTTGGTACGCCATGCTCGTTCAGTAAGGCCATGAGCCAAGCCGATAGCGATTCCCCTGGCCTGCCGCTGCCATGATCGTTTGCGTGCATGCTGATGAGTGCGGGACGGTTGAGCCCGAAAAGAGGCCACAGCGAGCCGCCAGCACGAAAGTGCTTGTCGGCCTCCGCCTCCGCCACCGCATTAGCGCTTGACTGCGTACTTGCCTGCTCGGGCGATGGTGATTGCAAAGCCTGCGTGCTAAGCGCCGAATCGAGCAATCCGGCATCAAGCCGAAAGAAAAAGCTACGGTAGGAAAACTGATGGGCGGCCGGACGTAAGCGCCGATGTCTGACCTCGCCAATAAAGCAGGCTATGTCTGTTTGTGGATTTGGTATCGACATGGCTTTTATGAGGCTTGAGCTTGCTTAGGGCTCTCGTGACCCTAAGCAGCCATAGCGAGCGCTTGAGGCGCTTGCTCGATGGCGTGGGCGACCGCCAGGCCCGACTTCAGGCCGTCTTCATGAAAGCCATATCCTGTCCAAGCTCCGGCAAGCCATACGCCGTCAGCACCTTGGACAGAGGGCAATTGCCGTTGAGCGCGGACAGCTGCCAGATCGAAGACAGGATGAGCGTAGTCGATCACCTGAAAGCAACGCGAGGGGTCGGGCTCTTGCAGTGGATTTAGGCTCACGAAGACCGGTGTTTTAATAGCTAGCGGCTGTAGCTGATTAAGCCAGTAAGTCACCGACACAGCGGTTTGATCGAGCACCGAGGCAGGATCGCGTAGCTGGGTTGACAAATAATTCCACGCTGCCCAGGCCCGACGCGAACGGGGCATGAGTGCGCTGTCGCTGTGCAGCCAAGCGCGATTTTCCTGGTAGCGAATCGAGGCGAGCAGTTGGGCTTGTGCTGGCCGGGGGCGTTGCAGCAAGCGCAGGCTCTGATCGCTATGGCAAGCCATCACAACGGCGTCAAACCACTCGTCTCCGGCAGCGCTTCTTAACCGCAATTGTCCAGAGGCATTGGCGCGCTGTTCGACTGACCAGACGGGTGTTCTTAAGCGGATGTCGTCCAAGGTCTTGGCTATGGCCTGTACATATTGTCTAGCGCCACCGGCAACTGTGAACCAACGCGGCCGTTGACTGACTTGAAGCAGGCCATGGTTATGGAAAAAACGAACAAAAGTTCCCAGTGGAAACTCACGCATTTGCTTCATCGGGCAGGACCAAATGGCAGCCGCCATGGGTAGCAGGTAGTCAGCGGCAAAGGCCTCGCCGAAGCCTTCGCGCTCTAAAAACAAATCAAGCGGCTGATCGAGCATCGCGTGCCCGAAGGCAAGTGAATGATTTGATTGCGCTTGAAGCATACCCTGGGCTAGTGCGCTTGCCTGCTTATTAAAGCGCAGGATGTCATAGAGCATGCCCCAAAACCGTGGCGAAACCAGATGACGCTTTTGCGCGAACAGTCCAGCCAAACTCGAGCCGCACCATTCCATCTGGTGTGGACCTCTAGAGACTGAAAACGACATATCGGTCGCCGCTGTCGGCACGCCAAGCTCTTTAAAGAGCGCAATTAAGGCCGGGTAGGTTCGTTCGTTGTAGACCAAAAAACCGGTGTCGACTGCCTGATTGATACCTTCAAGTTCAATATCAACGGTATGGGTATGGCCTCCTAAGCGGGCATCGGCCTCAAATAAGATCACTTGATGGTTTTTGGCAAGCTTATACGCAGCCGATAAACCGCTGATACCAGATCCGACTACCGCAATTTTCATAGAGCTTCCTTCGAGGAGCGCGGCAACAGTGGTCTGTCACTCACGGGGAACAGCTGCGTTTCAATCGGCGTAGCAGTTGCGCAAACATTGCGATTTGCGAGCAAACGAAAGCTTAAGGGTTTTGTTTCAGGCTGCGTTCAATGTCCTGGACGAAACCACGGTCATCAGGCGAGGTCATACTGCTGTAGGCTTTTACAAAACGCCCATCCCGACCGATTAAGTATTTATAAAAATTCCATTTAGGGCTTGTGCCCGACTCGCGAATCAAGGCAGCAAAGACAGGATTGGCCGTGCTGCCGCGCACCGAAGTCTTGACGACCATGGGAAATCGAACATTAAAGGTATTGGTACAAAACTCGGCGATGTCCTTGTTGTTTGAAAGCTCCTGCCCGCCAAAATCACCGGAAGGAAAGCCAATGACCACAAGCCCTGCTTGGCGATACTTGTCATAAAGCCGCTCAAGCCCTTCGTATTGGCTGGTAAAGCCGCATTTGCTCGCGGTATTCACGATTAAAACGACTTTGCCCGCGTATTGACATAGGTTTTGAGGTACCTCGTCTTGCAATCGCGGCAAACTATGGTTAAGTAGTGCCGGGCATGGGTTGGCCTGGGCATGTTGGGCGAAAAAAAGCGCCCCTACGCCTAGGGCAATTAAGTTAAACGCTCTGAATCGGTTGAATAACCCGTAGAAGTTCATCGATTTACTGGCCAGTGCTCAAGGTGGCTCTTATAATAGGTCCCACATTCAACGCCAGTCAAGATTTGTCATAGACAAAATGCGATTGGCTCACTAAAAAAGCAGCAACAAATGAACGAACGCGCGGAAGTTTTGGGAGTCGGGTCGGGAGTTCAATTAAGTATCTCCGCTGTTGAGCGGGATACGGGGTTATCAAAGGACACGCTGAGGGTGTGGGAGCGACGCTATGGCTTTCCTAATCCAGTGCGTGATGCTTTGGGTGAACGCCTCTACCCGGTTGAGCAGGTCGAGCGTCTTCGCTTGATCCGTCGCCTTATGGACGCTGGCCACAGGCCAGGCAAGATCATGCGGATGAAGCCCGAGCAATTGCAATTGCTCGCTGATCAGATTCGATCCGCCACAACGCCCAGGCTCGACGAAACCCATCCGATGCGGGACGATTTAGCGGCCTATATGGCGTTGATCAAGAAGCATCAGGTCGAGGACTTGCGCCGTGCGCTTAGCCAAGCTGCGCTGCGCATGGGACTGGACCGCTTTGTCCGCGAAGTCGCAGCACCGCTCAATGCCCTGGTTGGCGATGCTTGGGCAAGAAATCAGTTTGAGATTTTCGAAGAACATCTCTATACCGAGTCGATGCAAGTCGTGCTTCGTAATGCCATCAGCAACATTCCAGGGCCTGGCCGTTCACCGCGCGTCTTACTCACTACTTTTCCGCAGGAACCACACGGTCTGGGTCTTTTGATGGCTGAGGCAATGCTTGCGCTTGAGGGCTGTCGCTGTTTGTCCCTGGGCGTGCAAACGCCAATCTATGACATCACCATGGCAGCGACGGCTCAGCGAGCTGATATTGTCGCCTTGTCATTTTCGGCCAGCATGAACCCGAATCATGTGCTTGACGGTCTTGCAGAACTGCGAGCCAAGCTTGCCCCACATGTGTCGATATGGGCCGGTGGCCAATGTCCTATCCTGGTCAGGCGCCCGCCTCCCGAGGTTCGAGTTTTTTCCGATCTCGCGGGCATCCACGGGGCATTGAGTGAGTGGCGCACCCAGCATTTGGTCGACTAAAGTCAATGCCATGATCGCGGTCGTGCTGGGCGACCAACTTGACCTTGATTCACCAGCACTTGAGGCTTGTGACGAAGTCATTATGGTTGATGCCGCGGAGGAATCGCGCCGCGTCCATAGCCACAAGGCACGCACTATTTTATTTTTCAGCGCGATGCGCCATTTCGCAGCAAGCTTGCGCGAACGTGGCTTAACGGTTCACTACCGAAGCATTGAGCAGGGACATCAGGGATCCTTGGTTGAACAAATTCTTGAGCTCGCAGGCAGCCGATCGGGTGCAGGCCTGCGGATGCTTGAGCCTGGCGATTGGTCGATCGAGCAAGCGATGCGCGAGGCTTGTCAGCAGCAGGGCCGAGAGCTTGTGATCCTTGACGACCCTCAAGCACTCGGTTCGCGAGAGGATTTCAAGCGTTACGCCCATAAACGGTCCCAATTACGCATGGAATACTTTTACCGCGAGATGAGGAAGCGCCATCAAATCCTGATGACGCCTGATGGCGAGCCTGTCGGCGGGCAATGGAATTTCGATCTGGAAAACCGCAAAGCCTTTGGGGTTCGCGGGCCTTCGGGCTTGATGCCACCGCTTCAATGGAGCCCAGATCCACTTACAAAGGCAGTCATCGAGGCGGTTGAGGCGCATTTATCAGACTTTCCAGGATCTAGCGAACGATTCAATTGGCCTGTGAATCGGCGTCAAGCGCTTGAGGCCTTGGATCACTTTATTAAGCAGGTATTACCTCGGTTTGGGCCTTACCAAGATGCCATGTGGTCTGGTGAACCATTCTTATGGCACAGCCTGCTTGCGATCGCACTCAACCTCAGGCTTTTGAGGCCACTCGAAGTGATCGAGGCAGCTTGTGGCGCCTACGAGCAAGATCCCCAGCAATACCCACTGCCAACGGTCGAGGGCTTTGTC
>VGHV01000150.1 GCA_016868095.1 Betaproteobacteria bacterium | reverse complement strand
ACGCAGCCCTTTTGCGGTCATTGACCTGATAGCGATTCTGCCTTTTTATCTTGCCTCGTTCATACAACTCGATTTACGCATGCTGAGGGCGCTGCGTTTACTTCGAATTTTTAAACTGTTCCGGGTGTTGATTCCCGCCTATCGTGAGTTTCAGCAGCTCAATGCGGGTCGTACTTTCAGACAAAAGCTCCACGCACTGGTATGGCCTGGGGAATTTGGGGGGCGTCTGCATGATTACTTTGACACCTTCATCATGGTTTGGGTGGTGGTGTCGGTGGTTGCGGTGGTTCTGGAGTCTGTTGCAGCCATAAACTATATCTTGAATCTAGAATTCATCATTCTGGATACGATAGCAGTTGCCATATTTACACTTGAGTATTTGTTGCGGATGTACACGGTGGTGGAATCACCAAACCACCGGCATGGATTGTTTGGGCGACTGAGGTATGCAAGAACGAATAATGCGGTGATTGATTTATTGGCAGTTTTGCCCTTCTTTTTGGAGGCATTTCTGCATCACCTCTTCGATTTGCGCTTTTTGCGGGTTTTTCGTCTGCTTCGTCTTCTCAAGCTCACCAAATATACCGGTAGCACTCAGACCCTGCTGACAGTGATCAGGCGAGAGTGGCCAGTGATGAGTGCATCAGCATTTATCATGATGCTCTTGGTTGTGCTCACTGCAAGCCTTGGCTATTTGTTTGAACACGAGGCCCAGCCAGACAAGTTCGAAAACATACCCGCTTCCATTTACTGGGCTGTGATTACATTAGCATCGGTTGGCTATGGCGACATATCACCTGTGACGCCAGCAGGCCGCTTTATGACCATTATCTTGGCTTTGCTCGGTATCGGCATTTTTGCGATTCCTGCAGCCATTTTGTCATCGGCATTCAGCGACCAACTCCGTATCGAGCGGGAAACCCTCATGAACGAACTTTTTGTGATGTTATCCGATGGCCACTTGAGCGCTGAGGAGCAAGACGTTCTTGATCGTGAGGCAAAGCGCCTGCACTTAAGCCAAGAAGAAGTTAATCGGTTGATTGAGAAGGTTAATCAACAAAAAGCATTGCTCGAAGATCAACAGGGTATACCGATTCAGCGTTTGGTTAACGATCCACAACTTGCTCTCGAACGTTTTAGAGAACTTGCGGGGCAGGTGAGGCAAATCACCTTAATGATCAAGACAGACGAAATGGATAAGCTGATCGAATCATCACAACGCTCAAGCGCACTTGAGAAGAAAATCTGGCGTCAGACTTAGTGGCGCCAAAAGTGAGGTACAAACAGCACGAGGACTGACATCAGTTCAAGTCGTCCTAAGAGCATGAGTATGATGCAAACCCATGTTTGGAGATCGCTTAAGCCTTTGTAGTTAGCTGCTGGACCCACCTCGCCGAGCCCTGGTCCCGTATTGTTTATCGATGCAATGACTGCAGTAAACGAACTCACGGCGTCGAGGCCTGTGAACAAAAGCATCAAGGTTCCCAAGCAAATCGCCAATAAGTAAACAACAAGAAAACCGAGGATCGATTGCAAAATTGCTGGTTCGATCACCGATCGGCCTAGCTTGACCGGGACCACGGCGCGGGGATGGACAATACGAATGAGCTCATTTCTCGATTGTTTTAGTATCAGGATCAAACGAACCATCTTGATACCACCTCCCGTGCTGCCAGCACAGGTTGCGATACCACACAGCGAAAGCATGAACACGGGTGCGAACAAGGGCCATTGCGCGTAGTCGGTCGATGCAAAGCCGGTGGTTGTCGCAATCGAGACGACATTAAAGGCTGCGAAACGCAGCGCGGTTAGTGGGTCCTCATAGACCGACTGACTGTATAAAAAGACACTGACTCCAATGACCGAACACAGCATGAGAACAAAGTAGCTTCGGGCTTCAAAGTCGGTCCAGAGCGACTTCAGACTTCGGCTTCGCCACGCAAGAAAGTACAGCCCAAAATTGACACCTGCTAGCGTCATGAAACATATGGCGACAAGTTCGATTGCCGGCGAATCGAAGTGTGCAAAGCTGTCATCGTAAGCACTAAATCCGCCAAGACCCATGGTGGAACACATATGCATAAACGCGTCCCACCAAGTCATTCCAGCAAGAAAGTACGCTAACCAGCATGCAAGCGAGATCATGAAATAGACTAGCCAGAGCCCGCGAGCGGTCTCTGAGATTCGGGGCGTTAACTTATCCTCCTTCATGGGCCCAGGCGTCTCTGCCTTATAGATTTGGCTGCCACCAACGCCAAGAATAGGGAGAATCGCAACCGTAAGAACCAAGATGCCCATGCCTCCAAGTAACACCATGAAGTGGCGCCAGACATTGATTGATATAGGCAGTCGATCGAGTCCTTCGAGCACGGTCGAACCCGTCGTGGTTAGCGCCGAGATTGATTCAAAATACGCGTCTGTAAAACTAAGCCCCTCGATATGCAGCATCAAAGGTAGGCCGCCAAAGGCAGGTAATACGCTCCACACCAAGACAACCAGCATAAAACCATCGCGAGGTAGCATTTCGCGTTGGCTGCCTCGAAAAATGCCAATAAGAACAAAACCGACAAGCGCGCAAACAAGCATGCTTTGCAGGAAAGTGCTGCTCGTGGCCTCGTCAAAAATTAGGGCAAAAATAAGGGGAATCGATAGTGATAAAGAAAATAGTACGAGTACGCCGCCCAATACCGTTAGCAAGGCTGACCGCGGCAGGACTTTTAATCGCATCTGTTTCATAGATAGCCCGCTTCAACCTGAAACAGCTTTTCAACCAAATGAATATCTTTCTTGTTCGATACAAAAATAACAACATGGTCGCCAGGCTCAATCACTGTGTCGTGATGTGCCATCAAGATTTGATTGCGCGCGCCTGCTTGGTCATCAGCTGCTTGTAGCTTCGGCTCGCGGACAATCGCGCCGATCGATGCGCCGCGAGGTAGCTTGATTTGGTCGACCCTTCGATGCGCCATCGGACTGCTTTTTCGATCTCCTAAGATAATTCCCTCGAGCGCTTCGGCAGTGCCACGGCGAAGGCTATGAACAGCAACCACGTTTCCGCGCCGAATGTAAGTGAGAAAAGATCCAATCGCCGCATGCGCTGGCGAAAGCGCAACGTCAATTTGCGTGCCCTGAACCAAGTCAGCATAGGCTTTGCGGTTAACAATCGCTAAAACCTTTGCGGCCCCCATTTGCTTTGCCAACAAGGCGGACATGATGTTGGTCTCGTCATCGTTGGTTAAGGCTAAAAACATATCGGTTTCCCCGATCCGCTCTTCTTCGAGCAACCGGGCATCACTTGCGTCGCCATGCAATATCAATGCACGCGTGGGGAGTTGTGATGCCAAATAGTCGCAACGTGATTTTCTTGGCTCAATGATCTTGAGGCGGTGGTCCAAAGCAATGGAGCGAGCTAGCCTAAGCCCGACATTGCCCCCGCCCGCAATGACGAGCTTACGCACCGGGTCGGAGGGATTGTGCATCGCGATGAGCACTTCGTGGATGTCTTTGGCAGCAGCGAGGACGAACACTTCATCACCATGCTCGATCGTGGTGTTGCCATCAAGTGTTGACAATGCTTTCTCGTTACGGAAAATTGCAACGACACGAAACTCACAAGATGGGACAAGGCCCGGTATTTCACCGAGTCTATGTTTAACCAATGGACTACCGGTGACCGCGCGAACCGCAATAAGATTTAATATCCCACCAGCAAATTCTAAAACCTGTAAAGCCTCAGGATAAGCCATAAGCTTTTCAATATAGGAAGTTACGATTTGCTCGGGGCAGACGACATGGTCGACCGCAAAGCTCGTGCTCCTGCTTGTAAGCGGGTCGTTTTCAACGAATTCCGGGCTTCTTACTCTTGCGATGGTGGTTGGTAAGTTAAATCGTTCGTGAGCAACTTTGCATGCCACGAGATTGGTTTCATCGCTTGCAGCACAAGCAATCAGCATATCGCTGTCAGCTGCACCGGCTTGGGCGAGTACCGAGGGTTGGATGCCGTTTCCGACGATAACCTTGAGATCAAGCCGAGCCTGTAGATCCATCAATCGACTGGGATCACTATCAACAATCGTAATATTGTTTTTTTCAGAAACAAGACTCTCGGCAACGCTCTCGCCTACCCGACCTGCTCCTAAAATGAGAATGTTCATGGTATTTCTGATGTAAATGGATTTGGGCGAGATGCGTAATGATACGTACGTAAAACACTTATTGAATGATAACTCGATGCCATGCCTTAAAGCGGAGTCCACCATGAAACATCAGGCTTTTTTTATTCGCGCCTTTGCACTTTTTGCCAGTCTCGGTGCTGTCTGTCCAACGGTTCACGCCCAGCAGAATCTGTTGCTAACTGCCAACGCATCGGTCGTTAGTGATTACCGCTATCGCGGGATTACGCAAACCCGCTTTGATCCAGCACTTCAAGTGGGTGCCGATCTGAGCCTTCCAGACGGCTTTTATTTGGGTGCATGGGCAACAAATATTAAGTGGCTCAAAGACGCTGGCCAGGGAGGTAAGGGTTCCTCCGAGATTGATTTCTACGGAGGCTACAAGACGCCCTTAGGTAGGCATATGATCATGGATGTCGGCGCATTACGCTACCAATATCCAGGCAATAACTATGCGCTGATGGGTCAAAACGATAACGCCAACACCACCGAGCTCTATGCTGCGCTGAGCTTCGGTCATGCCACGCTTAAGTATTCTCGGGCCGTTACCAGCTTGTTTGGCTGGGCCGATTCGAAAGGGAGCGGCTACCTTGATTTGTCGGCTAATTTCGATTTGGGTGCGGGCTGGAGTTTGACGCCACATGTGGGTCGACAAACTGTCGCCAGTCATGGTTTGGCAAACTATACTGATTATTCTTTGTCGATCAACAAAGAGCTTGCCGGTTTTGTCTTTGGCGCAAACTACACAGCCGTCGATGCGAGAGACGAGTCGATGTATCGGGCTGATGGCAAGTTTGCAGGTAAATCTGGGCTTATTTTCTCGGCAAAATATAATTTTTAAGGATTTGATGGTTTGAACTTGGAGCGGTCAGCAAGGCTAGGCAGGGAGACCTTGTTTTTGTGGTCGCGCTAACCATGCTGGCGCGCTTGCAAAGTGCTTGCCATTTGATGTTGGCCGTTTTGTGCATATGGCTATTGCTACTCGGTCCCTTTCTTCACGCCCATATGGGTTCGTTTCGCATTGGCGGCTTTCATTGGCCGGGACTCGCTGGTGTTAGCCTGCCCGACGATACTGCGAATGTTGGCGCGATGGTAGCCCTCCAGCCTGGCGACTTGCTCGGCTGCCATAACGATATAATTGCGATATCAGAACAAAAGCTTGATTGGCCCGAGTCAGCTGTACTCGGCGTGGGTCACAGCACCTTGCGCGAGCGTTTGACCTTCACTTCGTTGAGCGAGTCGACGGCCTTGCCGGTCGATGTGCTCATGCATCTGAGTTGGTTGCTCATCGCGTGGGCTTTGTTAGCCGTTTGTTGCCTTTGGCGTATTCGATTTAGGCTTGTTTGCCTCCCTGCCTCAACTTTGCATTGGCTGACCCCACCGGCCCATGCACCCCCGATCGCTACATGGCCTAGCCACGCTTAGCCACTGCTTGCCATTGAGCAGTTCACTCGCATTGTCTGATGCGAGTTATTAGCGGCGATTCATTTTCGTATCAAACGTTGGTGCGGTGTGAGCGCGCTTTATTGGGGATAAATACGATGCAATGTTTACTTTCGCTGTCCCGTTCCGGACAATCCGCGTTACGGGTGTCCCTGCAATACGGCTTTATCGGAGGCTTAGTCGCTGCCTCGATCCTGCTGGGCTCGCTTCTCAGCCAGGTTCACGCCCAAGCGTTCTGGCACTCGAGGGATATCCAGGTTGAGGCAAATCAGCGCGCTAGCTTGGGCGTCACAAGCGCCAGGCCAACGCCTCTATCTTCGCGAAGTATCGTCGCAAGTGGCCTGGTGGTTAGCGCACCGGGCTATGAATGGGTGGTCACATCGCCTCTGCCTGCCACCATGGTTCAAAAGCTTGCTGATCTCGGCGATAGGGTCGATAAGGGTCAAGCGCTTGCTGTGCTTTTAAGCCCGGCGTTAGGCGAGTTGCGACGACAACTTGAAGAACTTGCCATCGAGAAAATGCAAGCAAGATCGATCGTTGACCTTGATCGTGCCCTCTTAGCAGAA